>JAEEIC010000204.1 GCA_016281165.1 Bacillota bacterium
ATCGGCGTCCTTGCCGACCTCGATGGAGCCGGTCCTGTCGCCGATGCCCAGCCACCTGGCCGGACGGATGGTCACGGCCTCAAAGGCGGCCTGCTCGGGGAGCCCCGCTCCCATGCACATGCCGACGTGTATGGGCAGGTACTGGGTATCGCCGCCGGTGTCGGCGGTGAGCATGAAGTTGATGCCGGCCTCCTCCATCTTCGCGGGAGTGTCGAGGCGTCTGTTCCAGATCTCGAACTTGGCCCTGCTCATGGTGAGAGGTCCGACGACGGCGGTGACGTTGTGCTTCTTGAGGAAGTTGAGTATCATCCAGCCCTCGGTGCAGTGCTCTACGCTGTACTTGAGGCCGAACTCCTCGGCGACGCGCACGTGGGTGGCGATGTCGTCGGCCCTGTGGGCGTGCATGCGGCACTTCATCTCGCCCCTGACCACGGGCACGAGGGCGTCGAGCTTGAAGTTGGGCTTGGGAGCCTTGGAGGGGTCTTTTTCGGCCGCGAGCAGCGCGTCGGAATAGACCTTGGCGTCATAGAGGGCGTTCCTCATGAGGGCCGCGTTGCCCATGCGGGTCATGGGCATCTTGCCGTTGGTCCCGTAAACTCTTCTGGGGTTCTCGCCCAGGGCGAACTTCATGACCTCGGTGCCGGGGATGGCCATGTCCTCGACGAACTCCACCTGCTTGAGCTTGAAGGCCTGGCCGACGCCGCCGATGAGGTTGGCGCTGCCGGGCAGGATGCAGACGCTGGTGAAGCCGGCCGCTCTGGCCAGCTTGATGCCGTTCTCAAAGGGATAGACGGCGTCGATCGCCCTCACCTGCGGGGTGATGGGATCGGACATCTCGTTGCCGTCGATCTGGCTGTTCCTGTCGGTCATATCGGCAAAGTTGGAGATATGGGTGTGGGCGTCGATGAGGCCCGGGGTCACGTACTTGCCCCTGGCGTTGATCACCTTCGCGTCGGAGGGAGCGTCGAATTCTTTGCCTACGAAAACGATCTTGCCCTTGTCGACTGCTACGACGCCGTTATTGATGGTCTCGCCTGTTACGGTGACGACTTTTCCGTTCTTTATTACGAGCATATTGTCTGTCCTCCTGCGCTTAGAGATTCTGGAATACTTCGCCTTCGACGATGGTGTACAGGCAGCGGGTCATGTTGTTGAAGGGATGACCGTTGAAGATGGCCAGATCGGCGTCCTTGCCGACTTCGATGGAGCCTACCCTGTCGGCGACTCCCAGCCACTTCGCGGGACGGATGGTGACGGCCTCAAAGGCGGCCTTCTCGGGCAGGCCCATGGCCATGCACATTCCGACGTGGATGGGCAGATACTGGGTATCGCCGCCGCTGTCGGCGGTGAGCATGAAGTTGATGCCGGCTTCCTCCATCATGGCGGGCATGTCGAGGCGCCTGTTCCAGATCTCGAACTTGGATCTTCCCATGAGGAGAGGTCCGACGATGGCGGTGACGTTATGCTCCTTGAGGAAGTCGAGTATCATCCAGCCTTCGGTGCAGTGCTCGATGCTGTACTTGAGCCCGAACTCTTCGGCGACTCTCACGTGGGTCGCGATATCGTCGGCCCTGTGGGCGTGCATGCGGCACTTCATCTCGCCCCTGACTACGGGCACGAGGGCGTCGAGCTTGAAGTTGGGCTTGGGAGCCTTGGAGGGGTCTTTTTCGGCCGCGAGCAGAGCGTCGGAATAGACCTTGGCGTCATAGAGGGTATTGCGCAGGAGAGCGGCGCTGCCCATGCGGGTGGAGGGCATCTTTCCCTGCTTTCCGTAGCGGTTCCTGGGGTTCTCGCCGAGGGCGAACTTCATGACCTCGGTGCCGGGCATGACCATGTCGTTGACGAACTGGGCCTTCTTGAGCTTGAAGGTCTGGCCCAGGCCGCCGATGAGGTTGGCGCTTCCGGGCAGGATGCAGACGGTGGTGAAGCCGGCCGCTCTGGCGAGGGTGATGCCGTTCTCAAAGGGATAGACGGCGTCGATGGCCCTGACCTGGGGAGTGATGGGATCGGAAGTCTCGTTTCCGTCGATCTGGCTGGCCATATCCCTCATATCGTTGAAATTGGAGATGTGGGTATGAGCGTCGATCAGGCCCGGGGTGACCCACTTGCCTCTGGCATTGATGACTTTGGCGTCGCTGGGGGCGTCGAATTCCTTTCCCACGAATACGATCTTGCCCTTGTCTACCGCGACGACACCGTTGTTTATGGTATCGCCGGTGACAGTTACCACTTTTCCGCCTTTGATTACGAGCATAATTACCTCCTTTTAGTAAATAAATATCTGATGAGGCGCCGCCGTCAGCAAGAAGGCAGCACCATTATCCACATTTTTGCCGCTTTAACGGCCCTGGGTGAGGAGACCTTCGCGGTAGGCCTCGAGCAGCATCTTTAGGCAGTCGATCTGCTCCTGTATCTCCTTGCCCTCGTCGGTGTCCTTGTTGAGCATGCGCGATGTCGCGCCTTCTCTCGCCACCTGCGAGGAGTGTATGTCGAGCTCCTCGAGCACGGCCTTCTCCTTGGAGACGAAGGGCTCGTGGGCCGAGAGTATGAAGCCGTAGGAATTCTGCACCAGGGAATAGCCGGCGATGCCGGTGGTCTTCTGATAGGCCTTGGCGAAGCCTCCGTCGATGATTATGGCCCTGCCATTGGCGTGTATGGGCTTGCTCCCCTTCTTGACGGGGATGTGACCGTTGATCACGGCGCCGTGCTCGACGCTGCCGCCGAACTCGGCCAGTATCTTCTCTATGAAGGGCACCTCGTCCAGATGGTCGTAATAGGGGTTCTTGGCCTCCTTCCAGGTGCTCTCGTCTTCGATGAAGAGTCGCTCGAAGGTGGTGATCTTCTTCTTGCCGAAGAGCGGCGACTTATATCCGCACCACAGGTACCAGCAGAGGTCTATGCCCCTCTTTCTCCGGCCGGGGTCGGTGGAACCGAAATAGCCGGCTCTCACCAGCCTGTCGCAGTAGTCGAACCATTCCTTGCCGCTCATGGGGCCGTCCTCGGTGTTCATGACGGCGAAATCGCCGTTCTTGTCCACAGGCACCGCTCCGTGGAAGAGCAGGTTGCCGTTGACCAGCTTGTACATGCTGCCCTTGGCGTAGAGGAAGCGCACGTGATCCTGCAGCAGCTCGCTCTCGATGAAGGCCTCCTGCAGCCTGTCCATGACGGCGTCCTCTTCGGGAGTCAGCTTATAGGGATCCTTCGGATCGATGGTCGGGAAGTTGCAGCTGCTCATGGGATAAGCGGTCCCGTCGAGATCGATAGTGTGCTTTTCGTAATCGATCTTGTCGAGATATCTCAGGTAGTCCATCTCGTAATGGGGATGCTCCTCCACCAGCTGGCCCTCGAGCTTGAACTGCATTATCGCGATGGCCTTGCCTATCTTTCTGAGGCTCTCGAGGTCGGTGTCGGTCATGGCGTCCTTGACGGTGACGGCGGCCTTGAAGTCGGTGCAGGCGTCGTTCTCATAGGTCTTCAGGGCGAAGGTGACCAGCGGCCTTAAGCTGATGCCGTAGCCTACCTCCAGGGTGTGCAGGTTGTCGTAGCGGGTGCATATCCTGATGACGTTGGCGATGCAGGCCTTGTTGCCCGCGGCGGCGCCCATCCAGAGTATGTCGTGGTTGCCCCACTGGATATCGACGCGGCCGAACTCCTTCAGCATGTTGACCACCTTGTCGCTGCCGGCGCCTCTGTCGAAGAGATCGCCCACGATGTGCAGCTTGTAGATGGCGAGGTGGGATATGAGCTCGCACAGATCCTTGATGAAGGCGTCGGCGGCCCCTACCTCGATGATGGAATTGATGATGTCCTGGCGGTGATTGGCCCTGCCCAGGTTCTCGTCGTTGGAGCCGTAGAGCAGCTCCTCCATGATGTAGGCGTACTCCTTGGGCATCTGCTTTCTGACGAAGGAGCGGGTATACTTGAAGGAAACCCTCCGCAGCAGCCTGATGAGCCTGTAGAGCAGAGAAGAATACAGACCGTGGAGATCGTCGGTCTGGCTCTTTAATATCTCGAGCTTGTCTTCGGGATAATATACGAGGGTGGCGAGTGTCTTGCGCTCGGCGGGCAGGAGCTCGGGAAAGACCTCGTCTATCCTGAGCTTGATGGTGCCGGAGGCGTTCTTGAGTATGTGTCTGAAAGCCTCAGACTCACCATGGATATCGCTCAAAAAGTGTTCTGTCCCCTTCGGCAGATTCTGTATCGCCATCAGGTTGATGATCTCGGCCGACGCCGCCTGGGCGGTGGGAAAATCTTTCGCCAGCAGTTTGAGATACTTTTTGTCACTGTCTTCTATTTTCATCGGAGCCTCCCGGACTTAAAGTCCCAATAAAGTATATCATAAAAGGCGCTCCTTTCATAGATGTGAACGAATATATTCGCCGCGGGGAGAGGAAAGACGGCCGCGCGTCTTCGTTTGACGCGGACGGCGGCTGCATGTATAATAAATCATTACGGAGAAAGCAATGATCAGGATATATCCATCGGATTTCAACGGAATACTCGAGGCCCCGGCTTCCAAGGCTGACGCCCAGAGGATACTCTTCGCCTCGGCCCTGCCCTCTACGCCCACGGTCATCTCCAATGTGCCCCGCTGCAACGACATCAGGGCCACTATCTCATGCCTTGAGAGCTTCGGCTGCCGCGTGACCGCCACGCAGGACGGGGACATAGTCGTGGAGCCCTTCCCCAAGAACAATCCCGTCCCCACCGCCATCTTCGACTTCAAGAGCAGCGCCACCAGCGCGCGCTTTTCCATGGCCCTGGCGGCCGCCTTCGGGCTCAAGGCCAGCTGCAGGGGGAGCAGCGCCCTCTCCAAGCGCCACATGCTGCCCCTCACCAGCCGCATGGCTATAAGAGGAGTGAACTTCACGAGCTTTTCCCTTCCCCTCAGCATGCAGGGAAGGCTGGAGGGCGGATATTACGAATTCAGGGGCGACGAGGGCTCCCAGTTCATCAGCGCCCTGCTGCTCGCTCTTCCCCTGCTCCTCACCGACAGCAGGATAGACCTCAGCACTCCCCTGGTCGACAGATCCTTCGTCGACATCACGATTGAGACCTTAAGGAAGTTCGGCATACGCGTCGAAGAAGACGAAAAAGGCTTCATGATACCCGGCAGGCAGGTCTACGTCTCGCCGGGCGAGATAGTGACCGAGAACGACTGGGCCCTGGCCTCGGCCTGGATCTGCGCTTCGGCCTTCGGGCGCTCGCGCGGAAACAGCCTCACCATAAACGGTCTCGCCTCGAAGTCCGCTCAGCATTACAAGGACCTGCAGGGGCTTCTTGCCCTGATATCACAGGATTTCAGGGAGATGACCCTCGATATGAGCCACTGGCCTAGCCTTCTTACCCTGGTCGCCGCCGCGGCGGCCGTAAAGGGAGCGAAGGTGGAACTGAGCGGAGCGCCCCAGCTCAAGGTCAAGGAGACCAACAGGCTGAAGGTCACGGCCGAATGCATCAGGCAGCTGGGCGGAGAAGCGGAAGACAGCGACGACGGCATCAGCGTCAGGGGCCCGCGGGACGGAGAGATAAACGAAGACGCCGTCCTCGACTGCCACGGCGACCCCTGGGTGTTCCTCTCATTTGCTCTATCGGCTTCGCTTTTGAAGAAGCCTCTCGTGCTCAAGGACGAGGAGTGCGCGGAGAAGATCTACGGCGATTTTCTGCGCGATTACGCGGCCCTGGGTGGAAAGTATGAGATCTTCAGCTAGTTTACAGTATCATGATATATGTCATGTTCTAAGGGCCGGCGCCTTGCGCGTCCGCCCTTTATTTTATGCCGCTCTGCCCTTCATTTGTCGATTGACGGCCCGTAAGGCAGGTGCTATATTTACATCGGTATATATCTTTAAGTCGGTACAGAGAGACTGACAAGATCGGATAACACGGGCCCTGCGCGGGCTTATGCTCTGTCTTGTCGGCGCGGCAAGGCATTTTTTCATGGAGGGGACTCATGCGGCTCAAAGCCAGACTCATGTCTGAAGAAGAGATGGACAGAGCTTTAAAGCGCATGTCTCATCAGGTCCTGGAGGGGAACGACGGCTGCGAGGACATCGTCTTCCTCGGGATACGCAAGAGAGGCGTTCCTCTGGCGAAAAGGCTCGCGGCCAACATCAGAGCGATCGAAGGCGCGCAGATACCTGTGGGAGAGCTCGACATCACCCTCTACAGGGACGATCTTTCCGACCAGGAGATCGATATCCGGGCGGTAGTCAACGAGACCCGGGTGGACTTCCCCATCGAAGGCAGGATAGTCATTCTGGTGGACGACGTCATCTACACAGGCAGGACCGTAAGGGCGGCTCTCGACGCCGTGTCCAAGCTCGGCAGGGCTTCGCGGATACAGCTGGCGGTGCTCATAGACCGCGGGCACAGAGAGCTCCCCATCAGACCCGATTACGTGGGCAAGAACGTCCCCACCTCCAGGAGCGAGGTGGTCAGCGTCAAGCTCGCGGAATGCGACGGCGAGACCCGCGTCGATCTCTACTCGAAGGACCAGTAGTAAAAGGAGAAACAAATGGACAACAACAACAGCGCCATCTACGACGCCAGGCAGCTTGGAACCCCGAAGATGCTCGTGCTGGGCCTTCAGCACATGTTCGCCATGTTCGGCGCCACCGTTCTGGTGCCTATACTCACAGGGCTCTCGGTCTCCACGACCCTGCTCTTCGCGGGCATATCGACCTTATTCATGCATTTCGTCACCGGACGCCGGGTGCCCGTCTTCCTCGGCTCGTCCTTCGCCTTCCTGGGCGGCTACGCGGCCGTTAAGGAGATGGCTGTCGCCCAGGGCATGACCCCCGAGCAGAGCCTTCCCTACGCCGGCGTCGGCATCGCCTGCGCGGGCCTCCTCTACCTCATACTGGCCCTGATCTGCAAGGCCGTGGGCGCGAGCAGAGTGATGCGCTTCTTCCCGCCCATAGTCACCGGACCCATAATCATCTGCGTGGGCCTGCACCTGGCTCCCTCCGCCATCGACAACTGCAATTCGAACTGGTGGATAGCGCTGGTCGCCATCGCGGTCGTCATCATCTGCAACATCTGGGGCAAGGGCATGATCAAGATCATACCCATACTGCTGGGCGTCCTGGCCTCCTATCTGGCCGCCGCCGTGACCGGCAACGTAGATTTCAGCGGCGTTAAGGACGCGGCCTGGCTCGGCCTTCCTATCATTAAAGAGAACACCGTCTTCTCGCTCTTCGGCGGAGCCGACGGCGGTCTGGTCATCTCGGCCATCATCACCATCGTCCCCCTGGCAGTAGCGACCATGATGGAGCACGTGGGCGACATCTCCGCCATCAGCGGCACCGTGGGCAAGGACTTCATCGAGGATCCCGGCCTGCACAGGACCCTGATCGGCGACGGCGTCGGCACCACCATCGCCGCCCTCTTCGGCGCCCCCGCCAACACCACCTACGGTGAGAACACCGGCGTCCTCGCCCTGACAAAGGTCTTCGATCCCCTCGTGATCGAGCTCGCCGCCTGCTACGCCATCCTCCTCAGCTTCTGCCCCAAGTTCGCCGCCGTCATCACCGCCATGCCCGCCGCCACCATCGGAGGCGTCTCGATCATACTCTACGGCATGATCGCCGCCATCGGCGTGCGCAACGTGGTCGAGAACCAGGTAGACTTCCAGCAGAGCAGGAACATCATCATCGCCGCCCTGATCCTCTGCCTCACCATCGGCATCGAGTATTCCGCCGCCGGCAACATCTCCTTCAATATCGGCGGGATGAGCCTTTCCCTCTCCGGCCTTGCCGTGGCCTCCATCACCGGCCTCGTGCTCAACGCCGTGCTCCCGGGAAGAGACGACAGCTTCGCCCAGGGCAAGAACGAGAAGCTCTCCGGCTCCCTCGGAAAGTACTGATAATAGCAATCGCGCGGGCGGTAAAAGACCAGCCTGAGAT
>JAEEIC010000205.1 GCA_016281165.1 Bacillota bacterium
TCTGGGTCAAGAACCTGGTCGCGTAGGAGCAAAGGCGGGAACGCCGGACGGAAGCCTGTCATGGAATTTGATCCTTTATTTCAGCCTTACAGATCGAACCGTTACTGTGTGACGGCGCGCGGCGGCATGGTCGCTACAGGGTCGAACCTGGCTGCCGCGGCCGGCCTTGAGCTGTTGCGAAAGGGCGGCAACGCAGTTGATGCCGCGATAGCGGCTGCCGCGGCCCTGACGGTGGTGGAACCAACGTCCAACGGCCTTGGTTCCGACGCGTTCGCCCTGGTCTGGATAAATGACAGCCTTTATGGGCTCAACGGCTCGGGCAGGACTCCTTCTGCCATCGACCCGGATGAGATAAGGCGCCGCTGTCCTGACGGAAAGATGCCTGCATACGGCTGGACCCCGGTCACCGTACCGGGAGCGGTGGGCTCCTGGGAAGCCCTCAGCAGGCGCTTCGGACGGCTCCCCCTCGCGGATTGCCTCGCTCCCGCAATAGCCTACGCGGAGGACGGCTTTCCCGTGACCCCGGGCGTCGCGAAATACTGGGCTCTTGCCGCAGGACGCTATAAAGAGCGTTTTGCGGGCAGGCACGAATTTGACGAGTGGTTCCGCGTGTTCACAGACGGCGGCAGACCCTACGGCTTTGGAGAGATCGTGCGCTTTCCCGGCCACGCCCGTACCCTTCGCCTTATCGCGGAGCAGGGCGCGGACGCCTTTTACCGCGGCGAGATCGCGGAGCAGTTCATAAGGCAGTCTGAGCGCGACGGCGGCTTTTTCCGCGCGGAAGACCTTGCGAATTACAGCCCCGAATGGGTCGAGCCCATAAGCGTGAACTACCGAGGCTATGACGTCTGGGAGATCCCTCCCAACGGTCAGGGCATAGTTTCCCTCATGGCGCTCAATATCCTGAAGAACTTTGAATTCTCAGCGCGTGACTGCGCAGATACCTTCCACAGGCAGATAGAGGCGGTCAAGCTCGCGTTTGCGGACGCCCTGCATTACGTGACCGACCCCGCCTGCATGAGCGCCGACTTCCGCGACTTCCTGAGGCCTTCATACGGAGCCCTGCGCGCGGCGCAGATAGGCAAAACAGCTGGTATATACACCTTCTCGGAACCCCCGAAGAGCGGCACCGTCTACCTCTGCACCGCCGACGGCGAGGGAAACATGGTCTCGTTCATACAGAGCAATTACATGGGTTTCGGCTCCGGGATCGTGCTCGAGGGCTACGGCGTCAGCCTGCAGAACCGCGGCGCCGATTTCAGCCTCGACCCGGTAGCGGCAAACAGCCTGGCTCCGGGCAAGCGCAGCTATCACACAATAATTCCAGGCTTTATTACAAAGGAAGGCCGCCCTGTCGGCCCCTTCGGGGTGATGGGCGGTTACATGCAGCCCCAGGGCCATGTGCAGGCGGTCATGAACATGATCGACTTCGGCCTCAACCCCCAGCAGGCCCTCGATGCCCCGCGCTGGCGCTGGAATAAAGAAAAGGACGTCTCTGTCGAGACATCCTTTGATAAGGCTGTTATGGAGCAGCTTGCCGCCCGCGGCCACAGCATACGAATCGATGAAGAGCCCGCAGGCTTTGGCCGCGGCCAGATAATACTCAGGCTCGAAAACGGCGTGCTGGTCGGCGGGACCGATCACCGCACCGACTCCTCTACCGCATCGTTTTAAGCCTCTGCGGGCGCTGCGGCGCCCGCTTTTGTTTTGCGCGCTTTGATATGGCCGTCGTCCTTCCAGTGCAGGCTGGTGCGGGCAAACAGCGGCTCGCATATGCACAGCACGGCCGGTATCACGAAGATGCAGACTATGGCCGAGATGATGGCTCCGCGGGCAAGCATGAGGCACATAGACGAAATGATGTCTATCGAGCAGACCACGGCTACGCCCATGGTCGCGCAGAACATTACGAGAGCGCTGGTTATTATCGACGCGTCCGAAGACTCTCCCGCTATGCGGGCCGCCTCAAGGCGTCCTTTGCCTTTCTTAAGCTCTTCCTGGAACCTCGAACTGATAAGTATCGCGTAGTCCACCGTCGAGCCCAGCTGCACGCAGCTTATTACAGTCGGCGTCACGAAGGCCACCTCGCTGCCGGTAAAGTAGGGTATGCCCTGGTTTATCATGATGGCGAGCTCTATGGCGAGCACCAGTACCGCGGGCACGCTGACCGATCTGAACACGACAGCGACTATTATCGCTATCGCGGCGATCGAGAGGTAGTTCGTGACCTTGAAGTCTACGTTGGTGACCTCAATGAGGTCGTTGCTCATGACCGCCTCGCCGGTGATCTTCGCCTGCGGATCGTAATCCTTGATAATGCTGCTCAGGGCTTCTATCTGTCCGGACATCTCATCGGTGGCGGTACCGTAGCTTGAATTGATGACCATCAGCTGGTATCCGCCCTGTTTGAGCATGCTGCGGACTTCATCCGGAATGAAGAAGCTTGGCAGACCTGTGCCCAGCAGGCTGTTGGACGATATTATATCGGTGACTCCGGGGACCTCCCTGATGCGGCTTTCCATAGCGTTCATCTGCGAAGCGTTGAGCCCGTCGCTGAGCACCACAAAATGCTCGTTGGTCATGCCGAATTCATCGCGAAGCTTGTTGTTTGCGACTATGGAGGGCAGGGTCCCGGGCAGGGAGGTATCCAGCTTGTAGTAGAGGGCCGCATTTTTCTCGGCGTAGAGTGAGGGTATGAAGAGCAGGACCGCGATGATGGCTATCGCTTTTCTGTGCCTGATTATCCATGAGTTGAGGCCGTCGAAGCTTTTGGGAAGTATTGTCTTGTGTCTGTGTTTTGCGATGAGTCCGTCGCAGAGCAGCAGCATGGAGGGCAGCACAACAATTACAGTTGCGACGCCGAGGACCACGCCCTTTGCCATGACTATGCCTATGTCACGGCCGAGGGTGAGGCGCATGGCGCAGAGGGCGAGGAAGCCCGCTATGGTGGTAAGGCTGGAGCCCGTGAGCGAAGCGAAGGCTGCCTCCACGGCCTTGGCCATGGCGTCCCTCTTATCGCTGTAGTTCTGCCTTTCTTCGATGTAGCGCCTGTACAGGAATATCGAGTAGTCCATGGTCACGCCGAGCTGCAGGACCGCGGCTATGGCCTGGGTTATGTAGGATATCTCTCCGAGGAAGATGTTCGTGCCGAAGTTATAGAGCACGGCCATGCCGATGTTCAGGAGCAGCATGATGGGGAGCACGGTCGATTCCATGGTCAGCATCATAGCCGCGAAGGCCATGACGACTGCCAGCGATACGAAGATCGGAAGCTGCTGGTCGATCAGCTCCTTGGTATCCTTGATGACCACCGAAAAGCCTGCCAGAAAGCATTTCGCGTTGCACAGGGCCCTGACCCGGTCGATGGCGTTCATAGTCTCGTCAGATGCCCCGGGGTAGCTGTACTGCACTATCATCATCGTCGCATCGCCCGAAAACAGCATGTCGCGGTATTCTGCCGGTATCATGTCGACAGGTATCTGGGCTCCAACTATATTGCTGAAGCCTACTGCGTTTGAGACCCCGTCTATCTGTTTTATCTCATTGATCAGTTCGCTGCTGTAGGCCGCGGGCATGCCTTCGACTATCAGCATGCTGGTCGCAGCCATCTGGAATGGCTCCTCGAGGAGCCTCTCGCCCTGCACCGATTCAAGCTCTTCGGGCAGGTAGGTCAGTATATCGTAGTTGATGCGCGTCGCTGCCATTCCAAGCACGGAAGGCAGCAGCATGGCAGCCGCTATGACCGCCACGACGACGGGCTTTCTGGTCAGTATCCTTGCCAGTTTTTCTATCATAATAAGAGAGCCTTCCTTCTATTTGAACAGTCCGGTGAAAAAGTTCCACAGGCCGGTGAACATAGCCCCGATGCGGCCGAAGAAGTTCGTTTCCTCCGCTTCGGGCGCCTCCGCCTCGGCGGGAGCGGCCTTGGGCATTTTGATCTCTGCGGTCCGGATCATGACCTGTACGCTGGCCGGCTCTGGGTTGCGCGCGTCGGTAAGAGATTCGAGCGGGGCGTTGGGATCAGCGTTGAGCAGATCGTTCACGCGGCCGGTATAGTCCTTCCAGGTGTCTTCGATGAGGCTGCTTACGCCGTCTTTAGCTTCCTTTATGCCGCCGGCTGATCCGAGGGCATCAGAGGTGCTGCGCAGAGTCGCCGCAAGGTTTTTGAGCGAATCTGCGGCGCCCTTATCGAGCTGGGATCCGGCCTTCTTTGCCAGGGCTTCGGTGCTGCCAAGCAGGCTGCTGGCGTCGGCAAGGGTCTTCGCCGCGTCAGCCGTGATCTTCTGCAGGTCGTCGAGGGCCTTCTGCGCCTTGGGCTCGTAATCGTCGAGCAGGTTGTAGATGTCGTGGATCTCAGAAATGATGGCCTGAGCGCGGGACGAAAGATCCCAGCCTTCGGATTTCAGGTCTTTCACGTCCATGTTCGCATAGGCGAGCATGCTGTCAGTATCTCCGGCAAGGGCAGCGACCCGGCCCGCAGCCGCGCTGCCCGAGCTTACAGCTGAGCTTATCCTTGTGTTCGCCTCAGCGATCTCGCTGTTTATAACGTCTATCCTGAGATTGATGCTGTCTATCGCTCCTTCAAGCGCGGGGAGCATTGACGGGTCGACCGGAAGCAGGCTTTTGTCTATGGACGGAAGCGGGCTGAGGCTGACCGCGCTCAGGGCGTCGAAATGTTTTTTCATTTCCTGGCTCTCGGTCTTTATTCTGTCGAGCGAAGCGCGCGCGTCATTGCCGGCCGTGTCGGAGCCATGGCCGATGCTGTCGACGGACTTCTGCAGGTCTCCCAGCTCCTTTCTCAGCGACATCAGCTGGGTGTTGAGGTCAGTCATCTCCTTCATGGCCGAACCCAGGAGGCCGGAGACCTCGTCGATATCGGAGTTCAGCGGCTTCAGGGCCTCGGAGAGGGAGCTGACGTCAGCGTTCAGACCGTCCAGTTCCTTGTAGATCTCATCCTTTCCGTCCGAGACCGTCTGCCTTGCTTCGTCGAGTTCATCGAGGCTGCCTGCGGCCGCGTTCAGGTTTCCGCTGACCCCGTCAAGGGCGTCAAGCAGGGTGTCGAGGCTGCCGGAGAGCTTCCGGTAGTCGTCCTCAAGCTCGGCCTTTTTCGCCGCAAGCGCGCTGACCTCAGACATCTGGTCGAGGGTCACAGGAGTCATGAGGCAGGTCAGTCCCGCGTATTCGAAGTTTTCGGCTCCGACCCTTATCGATACATGCTTTTCTTCGCCCGGCAGACAGATGAAGAGCACTGCGCGCAGGTTTCCTATAAGCTGCACCTGGGCTCCTGGAGCTTCAAGGGAGATTATGTCGTCCTGGTTGAAGAGCGAGGTCATAGCGAGCGTGTAATTGCTTCTCATGTAATCGCTCGCCGCTGGGTTCGGAACAGCATCGATGAAGATCTCCGCGACCCCGGTCTTGCCTGCCAGGTCTTCTGCTCTTGCCGGGGCACCGTTCAGGGTGTAGTGCAGGCTGACGGTCCAGGGGAGGGTCTCGAAGGGCTTTGCCGTGCTTCCCTCAAAATAAAAGTGCGAAGGCGCGTCGTTTCCGAGATCAAAGACCACGGTTCCGTCTGCGGTCTGAGGCTCGGCCTCATTGGTCAGGTTGCTGATACTGTCATAGCTGCCGTAGTCGGTGATCGAGCTGTCTTCGTTCATGATGTAGCTCTTGACTATGCTGCCTTCGAGCAGGCCGCCGTAGGCGTCAGTAGTTACATAGTAGGCTTCGTCGCAGGAGGCCGGGATATGCAGCGAGGCATCATCCGCTGCGTTCTGCGCGAAGGCCGGTGCGGTCTGGGCGGCCGCCATTATGAGGGCCGCGGCGCCGGCCGCTATACGTTTTGTGTAAAAATGTTTATTCATAGGTCTTGCTCCTTTAAAATCCGCTAACATAATAGGTGCGTATTGAGCTTTTTTACATGGATATTGCCTGGCTCCA
>JAEEIC010000206.1 GCA_016281165.1 Bacillota bacterium
GGCAGGAGCCGCCAGGAGGCCTACGACAAGGCCATGGAGCTCCTCGACAAGGTCGGTCTGTGGGCAAAAGCTCTCAATTATCCCGACGAGCTCTCCGGCGGCCAACAGCAGCGTATCGCCATCGCCAGGACCCTCGCCATGGATCCCGAGATCATACTCTTCGACGAGCCCACCTCCGCCCTCGATCCTTCGATGATAGGCGAGGTGCAGTCCATCATCCGCATGATCGCCAAGACCGGCCGCACCATGATGATAGTGACCCACGAGATGGATTTCGCCAAGAAGATCTCGAACAGGGTGCTCTTCATGGAAGGCGGCAACATCTATGAAGAGGGCACTCCCAAGGAGATCTTCGAGAATCCGAAGAAGGAGAAGACCATACGCTTCATCAAGCGCCTGAGCTCGCTCTCCTACCGCATAGAGAGCAGGGACTTCAACTTCGAGGCCCTCACCGACGAGCTGCAGGCCTACGCCGAGAAGCTCCTGATCGAGAACGACCGCACCTCCAAGATACAGATCGCGCTCGAGGAGATCTGCGTCAACAATATCTTCGGCTTCGATGAGGATCCCAATATCTACGCCGGCATCGATTACTCCGAGAAGAGCGACGTGCTGACCCTGGAGCTCAAATACGCCGGACAGCACTACGACATCACCACCTCCGAGAACGTGCTCTTCAACTCCATCCTGCAGGAGCCCACCACCACAGTAGTCGACGAGGTGCTCGAGAACTCGGGCAAGTGGTACAACAATCACACCTCTATCAGCCTTAAGTGGGAGGACTAAGCAATGAAGAAGAGTCTCATAAATATCACCGCGCTCATCCTCTGCGCAGTCTTCGCCTTCTCCTCGCTGGTATTCGCCGAGGGCGAAGCCCAGGAGGAGGAGATGATCCCCAAGAACGGGATCACCACCATCGACGAGCTCCACGGAAAAAGGCTGGGAGTCCAGACCGGCACTCTTTATGAGCAGGCCATAGGCTGGCCCAAGGAAGAGACCGACAAGTTCGAGCAGTACAAGATGCCCAACGAC
Organism: Bacillota bacterium; assembly: GCA_016281165.1. Lineage (GTDB taxonomy): Bacteria > Bacillota > Clostridia > Peptostreptococcales > Anaerovoracaceae > RGIG2707. Next base: position 1,033 of record JAEEIC010000206.1, read on the forward strand.
ATGCTGCTGGCCCTTGAATCCAACAAGCTCGACGCTTATCTGATCGAAGAAGTGGGCTTCTACGCCCAGAGATACGAGCATCCCGAGCTCATGCGCCTCAAGGAGAAGGCGGGCGAGAGCCAGTTCGCCGTCATCGTCGGCAACAACGAGAAGCAGGACAGGCTCTTCGCCGAGATGGAGGAGTTCATCGCCGAGGGCAAGGCCAACGGCTGGCTCGATTCCCTCTACGATTACTGGGTGAGGAACTGGAACCCCAACACCTGCAAAATAGAGAACATCCCCCAGACCAGCGGCGAGAACGGCGAGGTCATCATCGCCATCGAGGGCGGATACGAGCCCTTCTCCTATGAGAGCAACGGCCAGTTCGAGGGCTACGACGTGGAGTTCATGATGAATTTCTGCGCGAAATACGGTTACACCTGGAACTTCCAGGCCATGGAGTTCGACGCCATCGCCGTCGGCGCCATCGCCGGCAAGTATGATTTCGGCATGAACATCGTGGTAGACGAGGAGAGGGCGGAGGATTCGGTCCTCACCGACTGGTACTACGTCTGCGACCTGGTCTTCGTCGTCGAGGGCGAATATGAGAGCGAGATGGGCTTCTTCGAGAATATGGCCTACTCGTTCAACAAGACCTTCATCCGCGACAACCGCTGGAGGCTCTTCGCCGAAGGTATGGGCAGGACCCTGCTGATCACCGTCATGTCCATAATCCTGGGCACCGCCCTGGGCTTCGCCGCCTACATGGCCTGCCGCCACGGCAACAAGCTCGCCAACGGCATCACCGGCGTCGTCAACTGGATCATCGAGGGCATCCCGACGGTCGTGTTCCTGATGATACTGTCCTTCGTCATCTTCGGCAAGACCCAGCTCTCAGGCACCCTGATCTCTATCATAGGCTTCACCTTCATCTTCGGCTGCGGCATGTACGGCATGCTGAGGGTGGGCTTCGGCGCCATTCCCAGGGGACAGTTCGAGGCCGCGACCGCCATGGGCTACAGCGATCTGCAGTCCTTCTTCAGGATACTGCTGCCTCAGGCCGCGCAGCATTTCCTGCCCATATACAAGAGCAACGTAGTCTCGCTCATCAAAGAGACCTCGGTCGTGGGCTACATCGCCGTCATGGATCTGACCAAGATGGGCGATCTGGTGAGGAGCCGCACCTATCTGGCCTTCTTCGCCCTCATCGCCGTCGCCGTCCTCTACTTCGTCATGGAGGCCATACTGGTCGCCATCGTGAACCGCGTGCAGCTCTCGGTAGATCCCAAGCGCCGCTCCAGGGAGAAGATCCTCGAGGGCATAGTGGAGAAGGAATAAAAACGGTCCGCGTAAGGATACCCCGCAAAGAGCAGCCCTTGCGGCTGCTCTTTTGATATCATGGCCGCGGAAGAGATTAGACAAGGGCGGCGCGGTCGATTATAATAATAAACAGGGAAGGGTCCGCGTCCGCGGATCCGGGATCAACAGGGATTTAAAAATAACAGGAGAAAAACAAATGAAAAAGAAAAAATCAATGATCATCATCGCTCTGGTCCTGGCGCTCGCCATGGCCCTGAGCGCCTGCGGCAAGAAGAAGGAGACGCCGCAGCCGGTCTCACAGCCCCAGCAGCCCCAGCAGGAGCAGCCGGCGGATAAGCCTGCCCCTCAGGAGCAGAGCGCGGAAAAGCCCGCGCAGCAGGAGAGCTCCGCGAAGCCCTCGCAGCCCCAGCAGGGACAGGTCCAGCCCGTCCCCAGGAACGACGCTCTTTTCAAGGACTTTCTCGCCGGGAACGAAAAGGTCGGCGTTTTTGAGGCCTTCGTCCATGACGTGAGGATGCTCGGCGCGGATTACAAGACCGGAAGCTTCCTGAGCCTTGACGAGCTCATCGCGGTCTGCTCGGGCGAGATCGCCGGCGGGGCGAAGCCTCAGATCAGCTGGGGACCGGTAGAGGACAGCGATTCCTATGTGCTCTCGCTTCTCTTCGATGTCGGATCCGAGAGCTTCGTCCAGTATTTCGTCATAAGCGACAGCGGCAAGGGTCTCTCCCTCGACTTCGCCGTCGACGGCTGGTCGCGCAGGACTCCCGAGATCAATATCAACGGCGTGGTGAAGGACTACGGCTCCAACGGGGCGGCCTCGCACTCAAGCGCCGTCTGGGTCCCCGACAAGGGAGGGGCCTATCATCTTATCAGCGAGACCGAGGAGGTCGGCGAGGGCTTCAGCCTCTATGATAAGAACGGCGAGCCCAGATCAGAGATCAACAAGGTCATGGAAGCGGTATACGCCGACAAGACTCTGGCCACGGACGGCCTGGTCTTCGGCGTCACCGTGTCCGAGGGCAAAGAGTACTATTACTACACCGGCAGCGGCAGGAAGCTCATGCCTTCCGACGTCAAGGCCATAGACGCCGTCGCCGCCAAATACGGTTTCAGCTTTGACGGACTGGGCGAGATCCGCAAGGCGGTCGGCGCCAACGCCGCGAGATACGGAGCCGAAGAGATCATGGGAGTCGAAAAGCTCATAGAACTAAAGGCTCAGTAGCGTCTGACAGCGGACAGTCACGGGACCAGTCCGCGGGAAAGACACGAAACAGCGGACGAAAAAGAGGAGCAGCTCTTCGGAACTGCTCCTTTTGCGTGCGCGGGAAGATACAGGGCGCCGGCCGCCCATACCGGCGTTTTGTCAAAAAATAGTTATCGAGAGGACGGTTTTTGTTGGACATCTGATGGACAAGGGAGTATAGAATAAGGGTGTAAAAGGATATCCAGATGTTTTTCAAAGAGGTGCATCATGAAAAACCCGGCTAAATATGTGAAAGATCCCGAACTCATAAAGAGCCTTGAGACCATCGAGGACGTATTCGGAGACGGAAGCTTCTATACCATGGATTATTTCGCTTCCGACCGTCTGGACGCCGTGCTGGCGGAGGACCATTACGCTCTTGATGATTTCAGGAAGCTGCTGTCCAAGGTCTTCATCACCGCCGATATGAAGGAGACGGGCTTCGGCGCCTGCTGCTCGGCCTTCATCGCCAAAGACCGCAAAGGACACGTGCTGGTCGGGCGCAACTTCGATTACTCCCACGCTCTGTTCGCGGTCATGCTCAGGACCTGCGGGCCCGGCGCCATGAAGTCTTTGAACATGGCGAACATGTCCTTCTCGGACCTTAAGCCCGGCTCTCTCACCGACGGGACTTCAGACATCTCGTCGATGGTGAGCGCCCCGTATTTCCTCATGGACGGCATGAACGAGGCGGGGCTGTGCATCTCGGTGCTGCAGCTGAAGAAGGCGAAGACGGCCCAGGACAGCGGAAAGCGCAAGGTCATCACCTCTTCGATGATGAGGGCGGTCCTGGACAGGGCCAAGGACGTCGAAGAAGCCGAGAAGGTCTTCAGGTCCTATGACATGCAGTCGCCGATAGAGAACAACGATTATCATTTCTTCGTCGCCGACGCGTCCGGCAGATCGAGAGTCTTCGAATACGTGAACGACCAGCTGAACGTGATCGACACGCCTCTGGTCACCAACTTCTATCTCTCCAAAAGCATGAGGAGAAAGGGCGGCGGCAAGGAGCGCTACGAGGTGCTTAAGAGCATACTCAAATATCGCGAGGGCGTGCTCGAAAAGCGCGAGATGATGGAAGCCTTAAGGTTCGTCAGCCAGCCTTCCCCCTTGAAGATCACGGCGAAGAGCAATACCCTCTGGTCCTGCGTATACGATCTTACGGCGAAGGAAGTCACCGTAGTCACCGGCCACAGGTACTCGAGACCGAAGACGTATAATATGCTGTAGGACAGCCTAAGAAAAGAAGGGTGAAGTCCCGGCGGCCTTCCGCAGATGCGATAAAAAAGAGCGGCGCTCTGCCGCTCTTTTCGTTTGCTTCCGCATATCCGGATTTATTCCAGTTCTTCGATGTGATAGATGTAGTCGAGGCTGGACAGGGCCTCGATGATCTCGCTGTGGGTCTTGTACTTCTTGAGCTCGGGGCTGTGGATGCTGAGCATCACTGAATAGACCGAAAGGCCCGAGCCCGAATAGGCCGGGTTCGCCTCGATGTCGTCTATGACCAGGCCCAGCTTCCTCACCGTGGTCACGAAATCCTGCAGGTAGGAGGGGTTGGTGAGCTCGATGTGGACCTCGAAGTGGTTGGAGCGGTTCTTGAGATAGGTCTCAAAGGTGGGGAAGGCCGCCAGGCTGCAGTAGAAGGCGATGAACATGAAGCATGTCACGGTATAGTAGCCCGCGCCTATCGCGAGCCCGATCATGCTCGTGGTCCAAAGGCCCGAGCCGGTGGTGAGGCCCTTGATCTGGCTCCTGGAGCTGTAGAGCACGCAGTTGATGCTGATGATGGCGACGCCTATGATCACGGCCGAGGAGAGACCGAAGGAATGGGTCGAGCTGTCCTGGAAGAGCAGCTGGTCCAGTATCATGGCTCCGGTCGAACTGATCGAGACCAGTATGAAGGTGCGCAGGCCCGCCGCGTGGCGCTTGCTCGAGCGCTCACAGCCGATGATGGCGGCGAGCAGTATCGAAAGGCAGATCCTGAGCGCCAAAGAAGCGGTGCACAGGGTCTCGGACCAGGGTCCCAAGAGCTTTCCTATCGGATCGTAGTACATTTTTATGACCTCCTGTCCTGCGGGGGATCCCGCCGTCTATCTTCTTCTGCCTCTGCTCTGCCAGCGGTTGAAACGCGAGGAGAACTGCTCGGCGGCCTCGGTGAAGGCCTGCTCGTCCTCGTTCTCGCTGACGCTGTGGGCAGGTATCTCGCTCTGTATGATGTTTATGCGCTCTATCAGGAGCTCGACCTCGCTCTTGCCCTTTGATTCGCTCTCATCTATGGGCGCCGCTTCCTCCAGGTCTCTCGAGTATGAGTGGGAAAGGTACAGAGAGAGCTTGGCGCAGGCGGGGCCTATCAGTTCGTACAGCACGCTGGAGGCGAGGATTATGGTCTCCAGGGCTATGCCGGTCTGGCCGCCGAGGGTGCGGGCCCCCAGGGCCGCGAGGCCGATGGCGACTCCCGCCTGGGGGACGAGGGCAAGTCCCAGGTGATCCCTCACAAGACGGTCCTTCCCGACCGCAAAGCAGCCCAGCCAGGCTCCCGCGTACTTGCCGGCTATCCTGACGATGAAGTAGAGCACGCCTATCACCAGCAGGGGCACCCCGTTTATGGCGGAACCGGTGTCGGTGAGCATCTCGAGCCTGAAGTTGAGGCCCGATCTCACGAAGAAGAGCAGCAGTATGGGCGGGCTGAAATAGTTCAGCTGCTTGAAGAGCCTGTCGTCGTCGGACATGTTCATGTAGACCGTGCCCATGGACATGCAGCCGAGAAGGGGCGAGACGTCGAGGGCGGTGCAGACGCCGCAGAAGGCGAAGAGCACGGCGATGGAGACTATGAGCCTGTTGTCGGTGGTCCTTCTCTCGGGCAGCAGGAGCTTCAGCAGCACGCCGAATATGCCGCCCAGGGCCATGATCCCCAGGTTTATCATCAGGGGCTTAACTATGCTCATGACGTTTACCGCTCCTCCCGTCATGGAGGCGAGGGCGACGGATATGGCGGCGCTGTAGGCGATGAGGCCTACCACGTCGTCCAGGGCCACGACCTGCAGCAGAGTGTCGACGAAATCGCCCCTGGAGCCCGTCTGCCTGATCGTCATCATGGTGGAGGCGGGGGCGGTGGCGGAAGCCAGGGCGGCCAGCACTACGGAGAAGGGCAGGGGGAGCCCGAGTACCCAGAAGGTAAGTATGAAGACGAGGACGGAAGCGGCCAGCGCCTCGGCCACGGTGATGATCAGGACCTTGGGCCCGTTCTTCTTCAGAGTATCGAGCTTGAAGAACTCGCCGGTGCCGAAGGCGATGAAGGCCAGGGCGATATCGGCGAGAAAGCCCATGCCGTCGATGATGGTACGGGGGACCATCTGAAAACAGTTGGGACCGAGCAGTATGCCGGCGAGTATGTAACCGGTGACGTTGGGGAGCTTCGCCATCTGCGTCAGCCTGGTCATGAAGAAGCCGGCTGTCAGCATCAGGGCAGCGGAAACTATTATCGCCGTCGAGGGCGAAGCGTTCTCAAGCAGGGTCGAAATGCTCGCTGTCATGTTCTGCCGGCCTCCTTTCCGCTTATATAAAATATTATATTACCACAAAGTCTGAATAAAAGGAACAGTTGTATTCCCCGATGCTTGTTTGCGCGGGCCTCCGGTCACCGCTCCGCGCTGTACAAATCAGCGGTAAAGCAGTATCATGATCCCATAAGGAAATGGGCAGACAGCAGAGAAAAGGAGGAAATATGAAAAAGGTAGTGGCGGTCGTGACAAGTCCGCGGAAAAACAGTAATTCGGAGATCCTGGCGGACGCTTTCCTCAAGGGAGCGGGCGAAGCGGGAAACGAGACGGAGAAGATCAGATTCAGCGATCATAATATCGGATTCTGCCTGGCCTGCAACTGGTGCAGGAGCCATGACGGGGTCTGCGTACAGCGGGACGATATGAATCCTCTGCTCCTGAAGCTGCTGGAGGCTGACGTGATAGTGCTGGCAAGCCCTGTCTACAAGTCCTGCGTATCCGGCCAGCTCAAGACCTTCGCGGACCGCATGTACGCGATCAATCCGAAGCTCACGGGCGTGGATTTTTATTTTATCGCTTCGGCGGGCTCGGCAGATCTGGACGGCGCCATGAGAGATATGGAGGGCATCATCCATATTTACAAGAATGTAAGGAACGCGGGCAGGATCTACGGACGCGGCCTGAGCGGACCGGGCGAGGCCTTTGACAGCCCCGCCTATGAAGAGGCTTATCAGATGGGAAAAGGCTGCTGATCCGTGTCTATCGACGAGGCGTCGAGGGTCTGGGTCAGGGTCCAGACGCTGGGCTCTCCGCCCTTGAAGGAGAGGCCGCGGGCGTTGGGAAAGTCTTCGGATGAGGCCTTGACGGACATATCCTTTTCCGGATCCCAGGCATATACATAGGCGTCGTAGGCTTCGCCAGTGCCTCTGTAGAGCACGTAAAGACGGTCTTCAAAGCCTTTGAGCGCTATGGGCCTTAAGGGCTCGCCGCTTTCGAGCCCGGGCTGCTGCTCCCTCAAGCCTTCCGTCCCGGACCAGGACCAAAGCTCCCCGCAGCAGATAAAGAGGGTCCCGTCCTTAAAGCAGCCGGAGGCGCCCTCGACGCTCAGGTCTTTGCCGAGCGCGCCCAGAAATTCCCTGCCGCTGCCGTCGGTCTTCAGGCGGTAAAGACCGTACTCTTCGGTCTCGCCGTCCAGCTGCAGATAGTAGATATACCCGTCTTCGACGGCAAGGAACGCGGGAGCGATGCCGCTGCCTCCCTCGGCGATGAGCTTGCTGAGGCTGCCGCTTCCGATATCATAGAGCGAATAGGATTCCGAGGGGAAGGAGAGCCTGAAGACCAGGTTCTTTCCCATCCCTTCTATGCTGCCGTAGGAGGTCCTGATCACGATGAGGTCGTCTTCTTCGAATACGATCCTGACCCTGTCATATCTCACCTTGGTGCGCAGTTTGCATTCTTTTCTTTTATCTGAGCCGTCCGGGAGGCTGCTCATGAGCCTGTGCTTTTCGGTGTAGTAGAAGCGCCCGTCCTGTTCGGCGAAGACGACGGTCTCGGAATCGAGGATGCTGATATCCGCCCCGGCTTCGGTGTCGATGGCGGCGGTGCGGTACTGCCTGGTGCTGCTCTTGTCGAGCATGAGGCAGATCTGCCTGCCGCCTGCCCAGAAGGCGTCGTAAGCCGTCAGCAGGGTATCGCCGCTCCTGTAGGCCCTGGTTATGCCGCAGCCCGCGAGCAGTACGGCGCACATTATGAGAGTTATCGCGATCAAAAGCTTTCTCATGAAGACCTCGCTGAAATTTAATACAGTATACCACAGACCCGCGATACGTCAAAGGGGCGGGGGACAGGAGCGATCCACTTGTTTTTTGAAAACATTTTCAATAAAGCCTGGGAATTATCGCGTTTTATGTATCTGTATATATATAAGGACACTTTGGATATATTGTATCTGACTTGATAGTGCGGCTTTTGCGGACGCTCCTTGCCCGCCCCCCAAGCTGCGCGATCGGACCGAAGGAGGTTCCTGAACATGTTTAATAAAGCAAGCAAAATATCGAAAGCCTTTGCCCTTCTGCTGGCGGCGGCGCTGGTGCTGGGCCTGCTGCCCGCGGCGGTATACGCGGCAGACGTCGTTGAGTACGGCCTTTGGGTCGGGGGAGATCAGGTGACCAGCGAGAACCTGAGCGGCACCGGCTGGAGCTACGAGGGCAACGCCTCTAAGGGCACCCTGACGCTGACGAACGCGAACATCACCGGCAAATATGCAGATGGTTTTTATGGGAATATCAATATATACAACTCCGGCATATCCGACCTGACCATAGAGCTGGTGGGAAAGAACTATCTCAGCCGCGCAGATAATGGTATTGTTAGCAGACTAGAGGGTTTTTCCTTGACCATAACAGGCAGCGGCAGTCTGGATGTTAAAGGGAGCGACACCGCTATTTATGTCTCTAGCGGTGGCTCGTTCAGTATCGTGGATACCGAAATCAGGGCTGAAGCGACCGGGGATAATTCGGGGAACGGCAGTGGGATCTACTGTATAGGAAATGTCAGCATCAGTGGCAGCAAGGTCACGGCCATCGGTGCGGGAATCGGCGAAAGTATATATACCTGGGATCTCGATATATCAGACAGCGTCGTGGAGGCGATCAACGAAGAAGGCTTCGGGATCATTGTAGATGGGAGCAGAAGCAAAAAACTCAGGGTCTCCGGCAGCAGCCGCGTCACGGCAGTCGGAAAAGGGGATATGGAAGAATGCCTAGCCGCTTTGAAGTACATTGGGGCGATCGAAATAAGCGACGGGCTCGGGATCGCGGTACCGGGAGATCACAAGGTAGCAGAATCAGGGGTGTATAAATTAATTGCCAACTCTGACGGAAGCTACGCGGAAAAGGTGGTCATCGACCGCGTCTATCCCCTCTGGGTAGGGGGCGAGCCGGTAACGGTGCTCAACGCGGACGACCTCAGTGTCATCGAGGGCGTGGATGCTGCCGAGAAGGGCGCCAGATACGATCCCGAAACGGGTACTCTTTATCTGGACAGCGTCAACATCACAGGAAAGAGCGAGGCCGGCGATGAAGATGAAACAGCCAATATCTTCAACGCAGGCATCGAAGACTTCACCATAGAGCTCACAGGAGAGAACTATCTCTGCGGAGCGGACAATGGCATCGTGACCGGCTATGACTGCACCTCCTTCACC
>JAEEIC010000207.1 GCA_016281165.1 Bacillota bacterium
AGCAAATGTAAATAAGACGGCTGAGGAGAGGCCGGGCAAGAGGCCCGGAGGCTTTTTCGCGTCCCGCTTCGTTCAGATGGCGGCGCTGACCCTCGTCCTGGTTCTGTGCTTCTTCTCGGCGGCGCAGGTATACATCGGCGGATTGACCGCAAAGCAGCTGGTAAGATGGGGGCTTGAGAAAAAGGTGGTATTCCTCACCTTTGACGACGGCCCGAGCAATTATACGGCGGAGCTTTTGGATATCCTCAAAAAATACGACGTAAAGGCGTCATTCTTCGTCACAGGCAGCGATGAAAACAGCCTAGACCTGATCACTCGCGAGTATAAGGAAGGGCATACGATCGGAGTCCATTCCTTTACCCATGATTACGCCGCGATCTACTCGTCGGACGAAGCCTTCTGGGACGACAACACTAAGATGAACGATATCATAGAAGAAAAGACCGGCATGAGGTCCCGGTTTATGAGATTCCCCGGAGGCGCTTCCAACCGCGTCAGCATGGACTACAACATCGGGATAATGACTCGGCTTGCCGGACAGGCCGCCGAAAGAGGTTTTGAGTACGTGGACTGGAACGCGACCGGGGACGATAGCGGAGGAGCCGACAATCCCGCCGATGTATATAAGAATGCCATAGAGGGCATAGAAGAGAAGCCGGCAGCGGTAGTCCTTCTGCACGACACACATTCTTATACGCTGGCGGCTGTAGAAGACATTATAGTCTACTGCCTGGATCACGGTTATTCCCTGCAGCCTCTGCGCAAAGGCTTTTTCGAGTGCCACCACAGGATAATGAACTGACGCCGACAAAGCCCGGATCTTAAAGGCTCCGCCCGGCGGACCGTCTCTGATCGTAAAAACATCCCCTCCGGATATCCGGAGGGGATTTCGTTTTGCTTATTGAGCAGCCGGAGCTTTACACCGGATAGGCCTTGTTCTTTTCGTCGGCGGCCTTGGTATCGATGCCGGTCTGCTGGGCTTCCCTGTACTTGAAGAAGTCGATGGCTACCTGGGGGAAGAGGGCGTAGCTGAGCACGTCTTCATCCTGCTGCTTGTAGGGAGCGATCTCCTTTTCGAGCCTGTCCAGTTCGGGCGGGATCAGGTCGGCGGGACGGCAGGTGATGGGTTCCTCGCCGTTCAGAGCCTTCTTCTGCAGCTCCTTGTTGATGGGCATCGGGGTCTTGCCGTACTTGCCGGCGAGGACGTTCTTGGTCTCGCCGCTTATTACCTTGTAGCGCTCGCCCATCAGAACGTTGAGCACCGACTGGGTGCCGACGATCTGGGAGGAGGGAGTTACGAGGGGAGGCTCGCCCAGGTCTTTCCTGACCCTGGGGACTTCCTTGAGCACTTCGTAGTACTTGTCCTCGGCGTGCTGATCCTTCAGCTGGGACATCAGGTTGGAGAGCATGCCTCCGGGTACCTGGTACATGAGGGTCTTGATGTCGACGCCCAAAACCTTGGGGTTCATGAGGCCGGTCTCCAGAGCCTTGTCTCTGATAGGTCTGAAGTAATCGGCGATCTCCGCCAGCAGGTTCTGGTCCAGGCCGGTGTCCCAGGGGGTCGGCTTGAGCATTTCGACCAGGACCTCGGTGGGCGGCTGGCTGGTGCCCTGAGCCAGGGGGGACATGGCGGTATCGATGATATCGCAGCCCGCTTCGACGGCTTTGAGGTAGGTGGTGGTGGCGAGGCCCGCGGTGAAGTGGGAGTGGATGTCGATGGGGATATCCACGGTCTTCTTCAGCTCGCTGACCAGTTCATAGGTGGGATAGGGCAGCATCAGACCCGCCATATCCTTGAGGCAGAGGGAGTCGGCTCCCATGTCCTGGATGCGCCTTACGACGTCCTTCCAGTAATCCATGGTGTAGGCTTCGCCCAGGGAGTAGGAGAGAGCGATCTGAGCGTGGGCTCCTCCTTCTTTGATGGCCTTGACCGAGGTCTGGATGTTCCTCAGATCGTTGAAGGCGTCAAATACCCTGATTATATCGATGCCGTTGTCGATGGACTTCTTTACGAAGTACTCCACCACGTCGTCGGCATAGTGTCTGTAGCCCAGCAGGTTCTGGCCTCTCAGCAGCATCTGCAGCTTGGTGTTCTTAAAGCCGTCCCTGAACTTTCTGAGTCTGTCCCAGGGGTCTTCCTTGAGGAAGCGCAGGCAGGCGTCGAAGGTTGCTCCGCCCCAGCATTCCACCGAGTAGTAGCCCACCTGGTCCATCTTGTCTACGATGGGGAGCATCTGCTCGGTTCCCAGTCTGGTTGCTATGAGGGACTGGGGTCCGTCTCTTAAGACGGTCTCGGTGATCTTGACCGGTTTCTTAGTGATCTTATCCATATTCTCCATTGTATGCTCCTCTATTTTACTCCGAATATTGCCATGAACGTTCCTGCGGCGACTGCGGTGCCGATGACGCCGGCCACGTTGGGTCCCATGGCGTGCATGAGCAGGAAGTTGGTGGGATCGTATTCCGCACCGACCTTCTGGGAAACTCTGGCCGCCATGGGCACTGCCGATACGCCGGCGGAGCCGATGAGCGGATTGACCTTTCCGTGGGTGGCCTTGCACATGATCTTTCCGAAGATCACGCCTGCCGCGGTTCCGAAGGAGAAGGCCACCAGACCGAGGATGACGATCTTGATGGTGTCCCACTTAAGGAAGGCTTCGGCAGAGGTGGTGGCTCCCACAGAGGTGCCCAGAAGTATGACGACGATATACATCAGAGCGTTGGAGGCGGTCTCGGTCAGCTGACGTACGACGCCGCATTCTCTGAACAGGTTGCCCAGCATCAGCATTCCGACCAGCGGAGCGGTAGAGGGCAGGATGGTGCATATTACGATGGTGACTATGATGGGGAAGAGTATCCTCTCCTTCTTGGAGACGGGACGCAGCTGCTCCATCTTGATCTTGCGCTCTTCCTCGGTGGTGAGGGCCTTCATGATGGGAGGCTGGATGATGGGTACCAGCGACATGTAGGAATAAGCCGCGACGGCGATGGGGCCCATCAGAGCGGTCTGGCCCAGCTTGGAGGCCAGGTAGATCGAGGTCGGGCCGTCGGCTCCGCCTATGATGGCGATGGCAGCGGCCGCCTTGTCGTTGAAGCCCAGGAACATGGCGCCCATATAGGCGGCGTATATTCCGAACTGGGCGGAAGCTCCCAGCAGGAAGCTCTTCGGATTTGCGATGAGGGGACCGAAGTCGGTCATCGCGCCTACACCCATGAAGATCAGGCACGGCAGTATCGCCCATTCATCCAGCTTGAAGAAGTAGTGGAGAAGGCCTCCCTCTTCCATGATCTGCGGATAAATGTTGACCAGCAGCATGCCGAAGGATATGGGGACCAGCAGGAGCGGTTCATATCCCTTCGCAATGGCCAGGTAGAGGAAGAAGCAGGCTACTCCCACCATGACCACATTGCCGATGGTCAGATTGCTGAACGCCGACTGACTCAACAGGTTGGCAAGGGTGTTAGAGATATATTCCATCTGGACCTCCGTTTAGTTGAGGCTGGCTATGACTACGCCCGCTTCTACCATCTGGCCTTCGGTTACGTCTATGGAAGCGACGGTGCCGTCCTCGGTAGCGACCTGGGGGATCTCCATCTTCATCGCTTCAAGGATGATCACGGTGTCGCCCTTCTTCACGGCGGTGCCGACGGGGGCTACGATCTTGAAGATCTTGCCCGCGGCGCCCGCGGTGATCTTGACGGAGCCGGCTCCGGCTGCGGCCTTGGGAGCGGCGGGAGCGGCTGCCTTGGGTGCGGCTGCCTTGGGAGCGGCGGCTCTGGGAGCTGCCTTTACGGGAGCGGGGGCGGGAGCGGCCGATCCGTCGGCCTTCTCTACCTGTACCTCATAGGATACGCCGTTAACGGTCACGATATAGTTTTCCATTGATCAATTCCTCCTTATGCTGCGGACCACATATCCGCTGGGGTCTTCGCCTCTCGCGCTCATGCTCGCGTGCAGGGCGGCGGTGATTATTGCTGCTAAAAGCTCCTGATCGTCTTCCTCTTCTTCTTCGGGCTCAACGGCCGGCGCCGCCGGCTGGGGAGCGGGGGCCGCGGCCGCCGGAGCGGCCTTGGTCTGGGGCGCGATATATTTGAAGAGGCTTATGACGAAGGAGATGAATATCAGGACGACGAATACGGTGCCCATGCCGAGCAGGGTATTGAGGCCTGCAAGCTTCATTATCTCTCCTGTGCTCATGCCGTCCTCCTGACTAATACTCCGCGAGGAGCATCTCGAAGGCGCCAAGCACGGCCTTTCTGGTCTCGGCAGGATCTATGACCTTGTCGACGTAACCTCTGGCGAGGAAGGCCTCGAGTCCGGCCTTGCTCAGATACTCGGCCTTCTTCTCGTTCATGAGGCCCATCTTGTCCTCGGCCTTCTCGAGCTCGTCGGCGAAGAGGATCTTGACAGCCTGATCTTCAGGCATGACCTGGACCTGCGCTCCGTTCCAGGCGAACACGAACTCGGCTCCCAGAGCCTTGTTGTTCATGACGGAGAAAGCGGCGCCGACGGCCTTGCCGGTGATCAGGTTGATCTTGGGCATCTCGGCGTAGGCGAAGGCTCCGGCCAGATAAGCCGCTGCCTTGGGAAGGGTCTCTTCTTCACCCTTGGCGGCGGAGAAGCCGGAAGCGTTGGTGACGCTCAGCAGGGGGATATCGAAAGCGGTGCAGAAATCGACGAAGTCGGCCATCTTCTCGCAGGCCGCGGTGTCGAGCTTCTCTTCCTTGTTGGCGACGAAACCGACGACCTTGCCGTCCAGTCTCATGAAGCCGGTGAGGGCCGCCGCCTTCTTGGCCGCTCCTACCTCCAGATAGCTGCCTTCATCGGCGATCTGGATGAGCACGTCCTCGGGATCGGCGGGATCGGCGCAGGCGACCAGTCTGTTGAGGTCGTCTCCGCATTCCTCTTCGGGGGCGTAGTCCTCGCAGGAGAGGGGCAGGTAGCCGTAAAGGGCCCTGATATATGCGCAGAGGGATTCCTCGGAGGCGTTCTCGTCGGCGACTTCGCCGGCGGGATCCTGCTTGAGGAACTTGTCGATGACGTTTCTCGCTCCGTCATACTCCCTGGCCGCGGGAACGTTGACGAAGACTCTGGCCTTGCCCTCTTCGGTGAGGACGAAGTCGGCCATGCCCGCCGCTACCGCCATGCCGCCGCCGCAGTTTCCGAATACCGCCGCGATCTGGGGGACCACTCCTCTGGCGTCGGACTGGGCCTTGTAGATCTTTCCGTAAGCGTGGAGAGCGTCCGCGCCTTCAGTGAGCCTCAAGCCGCTGCAGTCGATAAGGGCCAGGACCGGAGTGTTGGTCTTCATGGCCAGCTTGTAGGTGCGCAGGATCTTCTTGGCGTGCATCTCACCGAGACTGCCGCCCATGACGGCCGCATCCTGGCTGTAGACGTAGACAGGACGACCGTCGATGGTGCCGAAGCCGGTCACCACGCCGTCAGAAGGAGCCTTGACCCCGCTGCTGAAGTCTGTACTGCGTGCCGTTACGCTCTCGCCAAGCTCCATGAAGCTTCCGGCATCCAGTATCAGCCCCAGGCGTCTGTAGGCCGATGTGTTGTTTGTCATGTTGTTTCCTCCGTATCTTCTTTGATATTAAGATGACAATTGAACATATATAAGCGAACTATAATATATCATATAAATTTTGAAGCGTTCAAAAGATTTTGCCGGCGCATCAATTCCGTATAAATCGATAGGAAAACAGGATATCTTCGTAAATATCAGCGATCAAACATCTTTTTTCCGCAGATCCTGCGGATATCGAGCGCTCCGTGCTAAAAAATCCTCCGAAATTTCTTCAGCCGCGCCGTTCATACTCGATGGCATCGGCGCAGTTGTCCGCGAATCCTTCGCCGCAGAGGTCCGCAACGAAGGCCAGGGCCATGTCGATGCCGGCCGAGACTCCTGCCGAGGTGTAGAACTTTCCGTCCTTCACCCAGCGCGAGACTCCGTCCCACAGGACCCCGTTCCCATGGGTGCTGGCCCAGTCGAAGGCGCGGTGGTTGGTGGCGGCCTTCCTGCCGTCGAGGGCGCCGGTGCAGGCGAGCAGCGCCGAGCCGGTGCAGACGGTCAGGCAGTATTCGGACCTTTCGGCTATCTGCCGCACGAGCTCGATTAGCTCTCTGTCGTTGACGCCGGCGCGGGTCCCGAAGCCTCCCGGTATCAGCCAGACCTGATCGAGGTCGCTGTCCTTTACCCTGCAGGTATCTACGTGAACGTTCTGATGGTTGGCGACGATGCCGCCCTTAAGGCTCCTGAAGGAGATGGAGCAGTCCGGTATGCGGCAGAGTATCTCCACGGGGCCGAAAACGTCGAGCGCTGTGAAATCGTCAAAAAGAAGCACGTTTATCTTCATCTGTCCCTCCGGTCATCCGCCCTTTATCCGGCAGAAGATCATTCTTCAAAATTATATCACAAAGCCGCCGCGGGAGGAAGAGGAAAGAGCCGGGACTCTCAGCGCTTTCTGTTGGCCCTCGCCGTCAATATGATCAGTACGCACATGATCGCGACGGTGGCGAAGACCATGTTCCAGCCCATGGTCCGAAGGAAGAAGCCGTAGATCACGCTCTGCAGGGCCGCCCCCATGTAGGCCGAGAAATCGAGTATGCCCGTGCAGGTGGCGGTGAAGACCCGTCCTCCCATGTCGCAGGCGTAGGAGAAGGCGCAGCCGTTGATGGCGTAGACAGCGAAGCCGGCGAGGAAGAGGGTGGCGCTGACAGCGGCGCTGCCGCCGGGGGCGGTGGGATCGAGGGTGATGAAGATGCCGATGGCTGCCGCGGCCGCGGCGCCGCAGGCGATGACGGCGGGCAGGCGGTCCTTGGGGCAGAACCTGTCGGTCAGGACCGGCAGCACGAAGGTGCCTATGCCCATGCCCACGGGCAGGGCCAGGGACTGCAGCAGGCCGGCGGTCACGTCGACGCCGAAGCGGTCGCTGAAATACAGGGGGATCCAGGTCATCATGCCGTAGCGTATGATGCCGGTCATGAAGATTATGGCCATCCAGGCGGTGAAGCGCCTGTTCTTCAGAAGGAAGATATAGGGGTAGAGCTTGCCCTTCTCCTTCACCAGCTCTCTCATGCGCTCCTCGCTCTCGGCGGCCTCGGGGTCGCTGCCGGTATATTCGGCCAGGCCGGCGCGGGAGGGAGTGTCTTTGGCGAAGAGCTTATAGACGACGAGGGCGGCGAGGGGCGCGGCGCCGGGCACGATGAAGCAGCTGCGCCAGCCGAGGGAAGGAAGAAGCTTTAAGGAGAGGGCGACCATGAGCATGCCCAGAGCCTGTCCGAAGCCCGAGAAGGCGTTGGTGAAGCCTGTGGCGAAGCCGTGCTTCTCGCCCGGCCACCAGCCCGAGAGCAGGGCGAGGCCGGGGCCCCAGGCCATGGATTGGAAATAACCGTTGAGGGCCCAGATCGCGGCCATGGGCAGCAGGCTCTTCTGCGCGGACATCAGAAGGTTGCACAGGGGGGAGAACAGGGC
>JAEEIC010000208.1 GCA_016281165.1 Bacillota bacterium
CTCCGCCTCCACGGGCGTGGAGCTCTTCAGCGGCGTCAGGCAGGACGGCAGCCCCAGCGAGGATCTCGGCCGCGTGGCCCTGGCCATGAAGGAGATGAACCTCGAGCGCAAGGCCGAGCAGGAGAAGACCTGGGCGATATGCAGCCGGGCCCTGGCCGAAGGCGGCTGCGGCGAGCTCTTCCCCGTGATACTGGCGGAGGGAGCCCACGAGGGCGTGGCCGGCATCGTCGCCGGCAATATAAAGGAGAGCCTCTACCGGCCGGTCTGCATCGTGACGCCCTCGGAAGGGGGGCTGCTCAAGGGCACCGGCAGGTCCGTCCCCGGCATAAACATCTACGAGCTTTTGAGCACCCAGAGCCGCCTCTTCACCAGATACGGCGGACACGCGGGGGCCTGCGGGCTCACCATGGCGCCCGAGGGCCTCGAAGAGCTCCGGCAGGGCCTGCAGGAGCAGATGGAAAAGCTCCTCGAAGACGATCCCGGCCTGCTCACCGAGAAGCTGCTGATCGAGAAGGAGCTCAGCTCCGAAGAGAAGAGCCTCGATTTCGCCCGGTCCCTGCAAAAGCTCGAGCCCTACGGCGAGGCCAACATGCGGCCGCTCTTCTGCGTCACGGACGCGAACGTGACCTGCCTCAGGCGCATGGGGCAGGAGGGCCAGCACCTGCGCTTCACCCTGACCTCCGCCGACGGGATCCCTGTCGACTGCGTCTTCTTCCGCAGGGCCGACGAGTTCTACGGCCTGCTCTCGGGAGGGCGGGTCAGTGTCTGCGGCGAGCTCAGCATCAACGCCTTCGGGGGCGGCGAGAAGCTGCAGATCATAGTAAGAGACATCAAAGGAGCCTGATCATGTTGCAGATCAGAAGATTCAGCTTTATCATACTCGTCATCGCCCTGCTCCTGCTGGGACTGATCGGCGGCTTTTTCGCCGGGGCCTGGATGCAGGAGAACAGCGGGACGGTGCGTCTGTCGCAGAACGACTACCAGGAGCTCGTCCGTCTGGCCAGGAAATACTCCAAGGCCGAAGACCTGGAGAACTACATCCAGGGGAGCTACTACCAGCCGGTCGCGGAGGGCGATCTCACCGAGGGCATGTATTACGGCATGTTCGAGGCTCTGGACGACAGGTACAGCACCTATATGAACAGCTCCGAATATGAGCAGCTGAACATCTCCACCACCGGCGACTATTCGGGCGTGGGCATCACTCTCTCCATCACCGAGGACGGCAATTTCGTCTACGCGGCGGCCCTGACCGAGGACGCTCCGGCCTGGGGCTCCGGCATCATGGTCGGGGATATAATCTGGAAGGTCGACGGAGTCGAGTACAGCGGTTCGCAGCTCGATATCTGCGCGGCGAACGTCAGGGGAGAGGCCGGCACCCAGGTGACTCTCACCATAGTGAGGGGAGACGAGGTCATGGACTTCACCCTCACGAGAGCGAGGATACTCTCCAAGACCGTATCCTCGAAGATGCTCGAGGGCTCCGTCGGCTATATCTCCATCAGCAATTTCGAGAACCCGACCTACGACGACTTCGTCAAGGCCTTAAGAGAGCTCGAGAGCCAGGGCGCCAAGGGCCTGGTCGTCGACCTCAGGAACAACGGCGGCGGCCTCGTCAACAGCTGCGTCAAGGTGGCGGACGAGCTCATGGGCAAGGGCACCGTGGTCTATACGGAGGACCGGAACGGGAACCGCGATTATTACACGACCTCTGAGGGCCGCACTCCTCTGCCTTACGTCCTGCTCATCAATTCCTACACCGCCTCGGCCTCCGAGATACTGGCGGCCGGCGTACAGGACAACGGCGAAGGCGTCATCGTGGGGACCACCAGCTACGGCAAGGGCATAATCCAGGAGGTCAAGAGCCTGGCCGACGGCAGCGCGGTCAAGCTCACCATCCAGCAGTACTTCTCGCCCAACGGCAGCGTGATCCACAAGGTCGGCATCACTCCCGACTACGAGGTCGAGCTCACCGAGGACTGCTACGACGAGAACTGGCAGCTCATCGACGACAGGCAGCTGAAAAAAGCGCTCGAGCTGCTGAAATAAAAGGAATAAAACGCCCGGCCCCCTGCGGAGCCGGGCTGAACGCTTATATAAAGAGGTATCAGAGGTCTTTTTCTGAAGTCTCCGGGGACTTTTCCTCCAGTTTTTTGAGCACGCGGGCATAGCCCTCCGCCCCGTACGAGAGGCATCTGCTGACGCGGCTTATGGTCGCGGCGCTGGCGCCGGTCTCGGAAGCGATCTCGGTGTAGGTCCTTCCCGCGGCGAGCAGGCGGGCGACCTGCCAGCGCTGGGAGATATCCTGCAGCTCCTTGATGGTCATCAGATCCTCGAAGAAGCGGTAGCATTCGCCGGTATCCTCAAGGCTCAGCACGGCCTCGAAGAGGCTGTCGGTCTCGGGCGAGCGGAATCTGGAATCGTATTCCATTTCAGACCTCCTGAAGTACTTGTTAATATAATTATAATTTCGGCGGCGGGAATAATCAAGGAATAACATGACGGATCTGAGTGAAAACAGTATAAGGATATTTTACGCGGAGAAGCTCAAAGGCAGGGTCTGCGCTTCGGAGGACGTCGTGAGAGAGGCTCTTAAGGAGCTCGGCCTCGGAGAGCTCGCGCCCTCGCATCTGGGCAGCGGCGCTCCCGTCCTTCTCAGGGAGGACGGAACGCCGTCAGGGCTTTTCGTGTCGGTAAGCGATACCGCGCGCCTGATACTGGTCTGCGTCGCTCCGTTCGCCGTGGGCATAGACGCGGAGATGAAGAGCAGGGCGGTGAAGGCCTCGGCGGCGAAGCGCCTGCATCCCCTGGAGCGCCGGTATCTCGAAGCCCTGGAGCCGGGCTCTTCCGAATGGAGAGACGAGTTCCTGCGCATATGGACGGCGAAGGAGAGCTACATGAAGTTCTGCGGAGCGGGGCTCTCCATGGGCCTCGCGGGCTTTTCGGCGCTGGATGAAGATCTTTCCTTCGCGCGGACGACGCAGAAGGAGGGGCATCCGCGGGCGGCGCTGCTGTACGCCGACGGGCCGGCTTCGCACGCGGTCTCGGCCGCCTTCGACCCCGAAGCGCTCCCAAAGCCCGTGAGCATAAGCTTTTGCAAAGTCTTCCCCGAATTCCCCTTCGAGACTTCGGCGCTGGAAAAGGCCGCCCTTCTGCTCGACCGCAGGGACTACAGCGAGAAGGGCCTGAGCGAAAAGCTGAGAGAGAAGGGCTATGCCGAAGAGGAGGCAAGGGAAGCGGGGGCTCTGCTGAAGGAGAGAGGCTATCTCGACGACGGGGCCTTCGCGCAAAGGCTGGCGGAGAAGCTGCTCGCGGAAGGGAGGGGGAAAGCCTATGTTTTAAGGGCTTTGACGCGGAAGGGCGTTCCCGCGGACCTCGCCGGCGGCGTCCTCAGGGAAGCGCTGGAGAGACTCCCTTCGGAAGAGGAGAGGGCCTGGCTCCCCGCCCTTAAAGCCATGGGAGCGGCGGACCCAGAGGACGGCCCCGCTTACGAAAAGGCGCTCGCCAGGACCGCCAGGAAGCTTTCTTCTTTGGGGTATGACGCGCCCGTCATCTGGTCGGTGCTCGAAAAGCTGAGAGCGGGAACGGATGAATGAACTTTTTTTATACATTTTCGCGCTGTGAGGCAAATAAACGATAAACAATTGTATTATTGATACGAATCTGGTATATTATTCATAAGTGAGCGTTCATCCTGGCTCCTCTGCCGCAGGGGAGTCTTTGATGTTCCTTGACATGACAGGGTGTCTGCGCTAAAATATGAAAGATTTATGCGGGTCATGACAGGAGGCCCGTCATAGATAAATTGTTATTTCTTATCGATCAAGAGGTGAAAACGAACTAAATGAAGAAAAGTGTTAAGATTCTCGCTCTTCTGCTCGCCCTCTGCATGCTTGCCTCCATGGCTGCCTGCGGAAGCAAGCAGGAAACGCCGGCGGCTCCTGCCAACAACGGATCAAGCACCGAGACTAAGACCGAGACCAAGACTGAGACAAAGCCTGAGGCCAAGCCCGCGGCCGATCTGCATTGCGCGGTCGACGCGGAGACTGTCGTAGTCTGCACCGCTGACGAGACCCCCTCAGTCACCTGCCGTGACCACAACGCCGTCGCGGGTGGCTATGTCAACCATCTTACCTATGAGACGCTCCTCGCTCTCGACCGTGCTCTGGCTCCGCAACCCTGCCTCGCGGAGAGCTACACCTATGAAGAGCAGGCTGACGGCAGCGTCCTCTGGACCTTCAATCTCCGCCACGGTGTAAAGTATCACAACGGCGCCGAGATGAAGGCGGAAGACGTCGTCGCCTCCCTTGAGGAAGCCAAGGTCATGCCGAAGGTCGCGACCTACGCGCAGTCCTTCAACAATGTGACCGCCAAGGACGACTACACCGTCACCATGACCACCGACGGCCCCAGCGCCTCTCTGCTCTACGATCTGTGCAGCAACGGCAACTCCATCTGCCCCGCTGACCTGATCAAGTCCGGCCACGACTTCAACGTCGAGCCCATCGGCACCGGCCCGTACAAGATGACCGAGTGGAAGATCTCCGAGTCTCTGACCTTCGTCGCCCATGAAGATTACTTGCGCGGCGCTCCCCAGATCAAGACTGTCATCTGGAAGATCATACCCGAAGGCTCCGCCAGGACCATCGCTCTGCAGGCACACGAAGTCGACTACGTCATCGAGCTCGACTCCAACGACATGAAGCTGGTCGAGGATGATCCCAACCTCACCCTCATGAACATCGACGGTCTGTCCCACAACTGGCTGACCATCAACAACGAGGTCAAGCCCTTCGACAACAAGCTCGTCAGAAAGGCCATGAACGCCGCCATCAACAAGGAAGACGTCGTTACCGTCGCCCTCAACGGCGCCGGCATCGTCGCCCCCGGCCAGACTCCTTACGGACAGCTTGGCTTTGACGGCACCGGTTATGACCACTACGACGTAGAGCTGGCCAAGAAGTACGCTGCCGAGTCCGGCGTCGATATGTCGACCATCAGCTTCGACATCATCTGCTCCGACGACACCAAGCGCAGGGCCGCCCAGGTCGTACAGGACAACCTCACTTCTCTCTTCGGAATGAATATCACCCTTTCCTCTATGGACCTCGCTACTTACCTCTCCGAGACCGCGGCAGGAAACTTTGAAGGCTTCATCGGCGGCTATACCTCCTCCGATATGATGTCCTTCCTCAAGGGCGTATATCACTCCAGCAACATCAACGCTTCCAACAAGACCAGGACCAACGATCCGCAGCTCGACGCCATGATCGAGAAGGCTCTCGCCACCGTCGACAACGCTGCCCGTGAAGAAGTCCTGAAGGAGTGCAGCAGATACCTCAACGAGCTCTGCTGCCAGATCCCCCTCTACCAGAAGGCCACCCTTTCCGCTCACAACGCCAATCTGCAGGGCTGCTTCACCGGCGCCTCCGGCAGGTTCTGGGTCGAAGAGTGGTACTGGGAATAAGCTGAAAGGCAGTTTCCCCGGGGCATAGCCCCTAACTCATGATATTGACGGATCCCGCTCTCCTGTGGGCGGGAACCGTTGATGTATTAAATGCTTTCCCTGAAAGCGAGTTTCCCCGGAGCCAAGCGGTTCCGATTCAGGAGGTATTATGTGGAAATATATTCTTAAGAGAATTATTGCACTGATCCCCGTCATCGTCGGCGTAACTCTGATAGTTTACTTCATCATGAGCCTCGCCCCCGGAGATCCCGCAACAACGATTCTCGGCGATCAGGCAACGCCTGAAGCCATCGCCCAGCTCCGCGAGGAGATGGGTCTGAACGATCCCATCATCATCCAGTACGCCAGATACATGCTGCATCTGGCCAGGGGCGACATGGGAACATCCTACAAGACCAAGAAGCCTGTAAGCATCGAGGTGTTCAGCCGCTTCCCGGCGACAGCTAAGCTCTCCGTCATGGCTATCACCTTCAGCACCATCCTGGCCATCCCTCTGGGAATGCTGGCTGCCGTAAAGCAGAACAGCTTCTTCGACGGAGCCAGTATGATCTTCGCTCTGCTCGGTATATCGATGCCTATATTCTGGTTCGGTGTTCTTGAGCAGCTGCTCTTCTCCCTCAAACTGGGCTGGCTGCCCTCATCCGGAAACGATTACTGGTACAGCATCATACTTCCCGCGATCGCGCTCGGTTTCCATAACATAGCGTCCGTCGCCCGTATCACCCGTTCTTCCATGCTGGAAGTCATTCGTCAGGATTACATCCGTACCGCTCGTTCCAAGGGCGTGCCCTACGGCACAGTCATCAGAAGGCACGCTCTGCGCAACGCTCTGATCCCCACCGTCACCGTTCTGGGAATTCAGATCGGCGCTCTGCTCGCCGGTTCCACTCTTACCGAGACCGTATTCGCGTGGCCCGGCATGGGGCGTTTCATGATCACCTCCATCTCCGGAAGAGACATTCCTTCCGTACTTGGCTGCATCATCATCTTCACCCTGTGCTTCTCTGTCGTAAACCTCATCGTCGACCTGGCATACGGATTCATCGATCCCCGTATCAAGGGACAGTATTAGTAAGGGGGTCGAGATAAATGGCAAAAAAGAAACAAACAGAAACTGTCGTCATGACAGCGAACGGCGAACAGGTCATAAAGAAGCAGAATCTTGCTCTCGAGACCTGGAGACGTCTGGCCAAGAACTGGTCCGCCATGGTCGGTCTGGCCATAGTCATCGTCCTGGTCCTCTGCGCGGTCTTCGCGGATGTCCTCTATGACTATGATACCCAGGTCATCAAGCAGAACATCAGCAACCGTCTGCAGGCTCCCAGCGGCGAACACCCGATGGGCACCGACGAAGTAGGACGTGACGTTCTCGCCCGTATCGTCCACGGATCGCGTATATCGCTTGAGATCGGTCTCGCGGCCAACGTATTCTCGCTGACCGTAGGCGGCATCCTCGGCGCTATCGCCGGATTCTACGGACACAGAGTCGACAACATCATCATGCGTATAATGGACGTCTTCCTGGCTATACCGGGCACCCTCCTCGCGATATGCATCATGGCCGCTCTGGGCTCCAGCATCTTCAACCTGATCATCGCGTTGGCTGTATCAGGCACGCCGGGCTACGCGCGTATAGTCCGCGGCGCCGTTCTGCCCGTACGTGACATGGAGTATGTAGAGGCTGCCCGCGCCATCGGCTGCACCAACAAGAGGATAATCTTCAAGCACGTCATCCCCAACTCTCTGGCGCCGGTCATCGTTCAGGCTACCATGCACACAGCGACGACCATACTGACCATCGCGGGACTCAGCTTCCTCGGTCTGGGCATCTCGCCCCCGACTCCGGAATGGGGCTCCATGCTGTCCGCCGGCCGCGCCTATATCCGCGGATATGCGTATCTGACCACCTTCCCCGGTCTGACCATCATGATCACTATCCTCGCATTCAACCTGCTCGGCGACGGTCTGAGAGACGCTCTCGACCCGAGACTCCGTTAATGCTGAAGGGAGTATGGATATGAACGAAGAAATTAAGAACACCAAAGACCTTGAGCTCGACATCAAGAACCTTGTCGTCGAGTACCGCACTCCGGGCGGCGTCACCCAGGCTCTCAACGGCCTCGATCTGGAGATCGAGAAGGGAAAGACCCTCGGCCTCGTAGGCGAGACCGGTGCCGGAAAGACCACCACCGGACTCTCCATCCTTCAGCTCATCCCGGATCCCCCCGGGGTCATAGTCGACGGCAGCATCAAGTTGGCCGGCGAGGACGTCATGCTGAAGTCCGAGAAGGAGATGGAGAAGATCAGAGGCCAGCAGGTCTCCATGATATTCCAGGACCCCATGACCTCCCTCAACCCGGTAATGCCCGTTGAGGACCAGATCGCCGAAGTTATCGAGATGCACGAGCTTGGTGAGGACGGAAAGCCCATCTCCCACTCCGCGGCCATCCTTAAGGCCAAGGAGATGCTCGAGCTCGTAGGTATCCCCGGCGACCGCGGCACCGAATTCCCGCACCAGTTCTCCGGCGGTATGAAGCAGCGCGTGGTCATAGCCATCGCTCTGGCCTGCAACCCCAAGCTCCTCATCGCCGACGAGCCCACCACTGCTCTGGACGTTACCATTCAGGCACAGGTGCTCGAGATGATGAAGGGACTGCGCGAGAAGTACGGCACCTCCATGCTGATGATCACCCACGACCTGGGCATCGTCGCCGAGATCTGCGATACCGTATCCGTCATCTACGCCGGACGCGTCATCGAGCACGGAACTCTGGAAGACGTATTCGACTTCACCCGTCATCCCTATACCGAAGGTCTGTTCAACTCTCTGCCCGACCTCGATCACAGAGAGAACAGGCTCAAGCCGATCAAGGGCCTCATGCCGGATCCCACCAACCTCCCCAAGGGCTGCGCGTTCTGCCCCCGCTGCGATTACGCCATGGAGATCTGCAAGACAGAGAAACCTCCCAGGGTCTATCGCAACGACGAACACTATGTAGAGTGCTTCCTCTATAACGAGCAAAATATTAAAGAAGGAGGCCTTCTCGGAAGATGAGCAAGATAGATACCAACAAACCCTTGATCGAAGTAGAAGGGCTTAAAAAGTATTTCGCCACCAAGCGCGGCATGCTCCATGCTGTAGACGACGTTACCTTCACCATCAACCAGGGCATGACTCTGGGCGTCGTAGGTGAGTCCGGCTGCGGAAAATCCACCACCGGCCGCGCCATCCTCAGACTGCTCGAGCCTACCGGCGGCAGCGTCCACTTCGACGGACAGGACCTTCTCGCCCTGTCTGCGGAAGAGATGCGTCACAAGAGACAGGAGCTGCAGATCATATTCCAGGATCCGTTCTCCTCTCTCAACCCCAGAAAGACTCTGGCCGAGACCATCGCCGAGCCTATGGAGATCCATCACATCTTTGATGACAAGCTCAAGAGGGAAGAAAGAGTCCTCGAGCTCATGGACACCGTAGGTCTGGCAAGACGTCTGATGAACGTATACCCCCACGAGCTGGACGGCGGACGCCGCCAGCGTATAGGAATAGCCCGCGCGCTCTCCGTGAACCCCAAGTTCATCGTCTGCGACGAGCCGGTATCCGCTCTGGACGTATCCATTCAGGCTCAGATACTGAATCTGCTTGAGGACCTGCAGGAGGATATGGGTCTGACCTACATGTTCATCACCCACGACCTCTCCGTAGTCAACCACTTCTCGGATGATATCGCGGTCATGTACCTCGGCAAGCTGATCGAACAGGCTCCCTCCGAGGAGCTCTTCGCTCACCCGACCCATCCGTACACTCAGGCTCTGCTTTCCGCAATTCCTGAGCCCAATATCCACAAGAAGACACAGAGGATCCTGCTCAAGGGCGAGATCACTTCGCCCATCGAGCCCAAGCCCATCTGCCGCTTCGCTCAGCGCTGCAACTACGCTACCGATCGCTGCAGAGAAGGCGAGCCTTGCCTCAAGGAGATCTCTCCCAAACACTTCGTCTCCTGCTTCCTCACCGACGACATGTAATACACGCTGCCGTAAAAGGACAGGACGAGAACAAAGCAACAAAGCAAGGGCTTCGGCCCTTGCTTTTGTTTTTTGTCTCATACAGTATCGAAGGGAAAGAGATCGTCTCCGGAGATGAGCCAGCGCAGATCCTTGAGATCGAGCTCCTCATCGCGCTTCTCCTCGGGCCTGTCGCTGTCGACGACCCTGAGCATGGCGCTGTTGTGCCTGAAGAGGCGGCTGACCTCAAGAACGAGCTCCGGCCCCGGAGAGGGGAAGGCGAAGAAATAATCTCCCTTCTCCAGATCGAAGGCGACTCTGCCGGCCTTTTCTCCCGGACCGGGCTCCGCGTCCTTCGGAGGGCCGAGCTCGCCGCCTTTGACCAGGCCTTTGCTTTTGGGGACGATCTCGGTCCTGAGAGTCCCGTCCTTTCCCATGATGACGTTCCCGATGTCTTCCGACTCGGCGAGGACGATATCGAATATGTCCCTTTCGCTGCTGAGACTGCTCTTTACATGCTTTTTGAAGAGGGCCGCGGGGTCCGAGGACAGCCGGGCGAAAAAGTCCTTCTTCCTGCTGAGTTTCTTCAAAAGGCCGCAGAAGGAGGGGGTGAAGACGTCGTAGAACTTGACGAATCCCGCCTGCCGTTCGCAGACGAAATTATAGTGGAGCAGGGCGAACATCTGGGCCGAGATGTCTTTGTCCTTGTCGATCCCCAGGCGTTCGAGCAGCCTGAGGATATCTCTGGTGGGGAAGGCCTTGCGGCCTCCCAGGAGCTTCTTTTCAAAGGCCAGCGAATAGACCTTTTTCATGCCGCTCAGGGAAAGGCAGCTGTTCTCCGCGGCCTTCAGGACCTCCCAGCGATCCATGTTCTCTTCCAGGGAGAGGGCGAAGCCTCTTCCTCCCGCCGCGTTCAGCATGTGCTCCCAGAACAGGCGGCTGGCTTCGCCGGGCAGGGCGGGCCCCTTTTTCCCTTCGGTATCGATCCTGAAGGGGGCGAAGGCGCAGCCCCTGCTGCTTACGACTATCCCTCCCTTTGCCGGGCGGCAGTCCGCCTCTTCGGCGCCCTTGAGAAGGACGCGCGGCGCGTCTCCCTTTAAGGAGCATACGCTGCCGCTTTCTTCATCCCTGCAGATGAGGGCGCCGTCGTCCGTAAAGCCCAGGATGGTGATGTTCTGCAGTATCTCCATGCCGCCGCTCTTCGCGTCGACGTGAAGGTAGGCGCAGGCGTCGTTGTAGCGGAAATAAAGATCGTCTCCCTGCCTTATGAGCTCGCCGGCAAGGCCTCTTCCCAGCTCCTCGCTGCCGAGCACCTCGGGGGCGGATCTGGCGGAGGAGAGGGGAGCAAAGTAGAGGCGGAAGCTCCTGCCCTGCTGTTTCATGTAGAAGAGCAGGCCGTTCTCGCTCACTGCCCGCGGGCCCCTTAAACGCGTCAGGCCGTCGAAGGCCTCGGGATACTTGCCCGTTTTGATCATCGAGGCCGCCTCCGTGAGCTCTTCAATCCCGCTGAAGCGAAAGCCCAGCTTTGCCTCCAGCTTCCTGTCGTCCTGC
>JAEEIC010000209.1 GCA_016281165.1 Bacillota bacterium
AAGCCGCCGGTATCGTCGACGATGATGAAATAAGAGCCGTTGCCGGAGAAACTGACGCTCACGGGCATCCCCGCGATCTCCAGCGTCTTCAGGGCCTCGGCGGCCCCCTTGAACAGTGCGGTGCGGCAGGACCCTTCAGCACCGTCCTTTCTCCAGGCGACTATGAGATCGTCGCCGCAGGCCATATCGTCCGCGAGGAAGGGCTCGCCCCCGAGCGTGTATACAGTATGGTAATTCCCGAGAAATCCTTCGCTGTACAGAGGCAGGCCGGGCCCGCAGTATATATGTCTTTTGGAATTCGCGTCGCCGGAGACGTAATAAAGCTTGGTATAGCCCTGATCGACGGCGTTCTGCCTGGAATCGGCCATGTCGGTCTCAAGGTCTCCGATCTGACCGGAATAATCGAGATAGTGCTCCGAGGTCCTGATATGATCCTCGGTCAGGAAGAGCTTCTCCGTCATGCCTGGATGGACGTAATAATCGTCTATTTGAAAGTCAGTCTCCACCGAAGTGAAGAAATGATATGAAGGCGGAAGCTCCATGCTGAGAGCGGTCCTGAGGACCGCGGCAGCCTCCTGCGACACGGGCAGGTCTCCGTGAAGATCCTCCGGCAAGACCGAGAGCGCCAGCTCTATCGCCTTGTCGGTATCCTCCTGCGCCAGGGCTCCCCAGGCCAGGCGGGAGACGTATTCCGCCTGCTTGAGCAGCGCCGTGTTCCTCTCTTCTATCGCTTCTCTTTCCTTTTCTTCGGTCTCCTCGGTGGCGGCCGATATGAGTCCGTTGTTGGCGTCTATCCTTTCCGCTGTCTTGTTGGCGTAGGAAGCGAAGCCCAAAAGTCCTGCCGTAAGACAGAATACGGCAGCGAAAGCGGCGGCGGCGCGGAAGCGCCTCTCGCTTCCCGCGATCCTGGCGGGAGCGGTGCCCGACATGAGGGAAAGGAGGAGCGGGACAGACGCTCTCGTCTTGCCGCGGTCGTAGGTGGGCATCATTTCGCTCTGCCCTTCCGTCTTCGCGGCCGAGACCTCATATCCTTTTCTCAGATCCGCGGCGAGAGGAAGATCCCTGATCTCCTCCGGGATCGAAGTCTCAGGGGTGCCCGAGACCAGGACAGGCAGTATCCTGTCCTTTCTTCCCAGCTGCAGGAAGATCTCGATCTCGCGCCTGCACCAGCGGGAACGCACGTACTCCTCCGAGCACAGGGCTATGAGCCAGCCGCTGTCCCTTAAGGCGTTCTCGATATCGGAACCCAGATCGGAGCTGGTGGGGAGCTCGTCGGTGTCGCGGAAGACGGTCCTCTTCTTCGGCAGAGGGCAGTCCTTGGGCAGGTGAAAGCCCTCAAGGCCTTTCCGGAGCCTGAGCGCCGCGTCGGAATCGTCCGGCTGATGTCTGTAGCTTATAAAAGCCAGATACTTTTCCATGGACGTCCTCCCACTATTGTTCAAGACCGTAGGTCCTGCGCTCTTTTTCGGTCAGCTGTCTTCCGGCCAGCAGTTCTTTCGCCAGGGCGATCCTGCCTTCGAGGTCTCCGGGTACGGGTATCGCTCCATTCCGCCACATGTACATGGTCATGCCCGCCCGTATCAGCTCGTGTCCCCTTCTTCCGCTCGCCTCGTCATAAGCGCCATATAGGGTCGGATCGGTCTCATCTACGCCTGAGATAGAGGCAAAGACAGAACCATCTTCAGGCCTGAAGAGCGTCGGTACACTGTTTACCGAAGTCACTATCATTCCGTCCGACGCTATCACCTGATCGTATTCCAGCCCTGAGACCGTGATCTCGGACACCGTCTTTCCTGTCTTAAGATCGTATACGACCTTGCCGTTCTCACTCTTTCCGTACATCCATTCCCTGCCGTCGGGGAAAAGGAAAGGCTCAAAGTAATACGAAGCGTTGAGATGATAGGTATGCCGGTCAGCGAGAGTATAAAGATACTCGAAGGGGGCGGCCCTGTAGACCTTGATCTGTTCGCCGGTGCTGCCGAGAAGATAGTCAGTCCCGGGAAGGAGCCATACCGCTATGACGTCTTCAAGAGTCGTGAGATATTTAAGAGGAGCAGTTGAAAGGACATATGTCTTCACATCTTCGTTCTTAAGATTGTAATCCGTGGAGGTATTCGATCTGGTACGGGCGAAAATAAGTCCCGGAACTTCAGGATAAAAATCTATGACGCTGATATCGGATCTTAAGATCAGAGACGAGATGCCTTCCTCTTCACCCACAGTCCCCGGCGAGTCCTCGGTCATCTCGTCATAAAAATCGACAAAGGATCCCGTAAAAGGATCGTAGCGGAACAGGCCGCCGGACGGATAAGAATACATAGTGCCGATGAAGGTCCCGTCGGGAAGGATGGCCTTTGCAGTCAGCCATTTTGCTGCTTCGGCTTCCGTCCAGAAAGGCATGTAATAGTCTCTGCCCGGGTCATCTTTGAAACATATGCGGGTCCTGAAGACACTGCTTGAATACTGCCTGCTTATCTCAAAGCTTCCCCTGTATACCGCGTAGCCGAACTCCTCGGAATAGACTTCAAGACTCAGATCGAAGGTCTCCTTGCCGTTGTCATATCCTTCGGGAACAGGCATTTTTATCGTTTCGGGGAACAAAGGCTCCTCTTCGGGAACGCTGACATCGGAAGCTCCGGGCTCCCTGTCCACATGCCTGGTCTTGGTGTATTCCTTCGCCGAGGTGACGGGAACATAGCCGGCGGCGCAGAGGCCTTCCAGGGCGTCGTCAAAAACAGCGGGAAGCTCTGTCGTAAGGCCGGCTTCGGGCAGGAACTCCAGACACATGAGCATGGCGAGCTCGCTGTCGCCGCCGTCAAGGACCTCTCTCGCCCTGATGGCGGTCGTGGCGGCATATTCCTCCCGCGCCGCGTCGCGCTGCTCGTCGGCCCTGAGCGCCGCCGCCTGAGCCAGCTCGTACTGCTGGCGCAGGGCTTCGTTCTGGGCCGAGATAGTCTTCATGCGGTCCAGGGCGTAGCCGAGGAAGACGGACGCGCCGAGGATGACGGCTCCCGCGACCGCGGAGGCTACGATCATCCTGCTCCTGCCCCTGCGATTCCTGAGCTCGTCGAAGGATACTCCCAGCATGGGCGCCAGAAGGCGCAGCATCTCGACAGGAAGCAGGGAAAGGCTCTCGCGCCTGCTGCCGGCGGTGATGTTGGCGGCCAGGGGCTCGTGCTCGATCACGCTGCCGTCGGGGCGCTCCTCGAAGATGAGCTCTTTGGGGAAGCTCTCCCCGGGCGTTCCTTCCGCCAGCAGGGTCAGGATATTGCCGTAGCGGCCCCTCTCAGTGTATTCGGCGATCTTTTCCCGCACTTCGGGGCTTTTCGGAGGCTCAGGCGTGCAGATGACTATGAGCCAGGGATCCTTCACCGCGGCGAGATCCTTTATGCCGGTCTTCTTTCTCACCGCGCCGGGGACGCGGTAGGAGGCGAGCTTTTTGAGCAGGGCTTCGGCATAAAAAGCAGCCCCTCCGCTTTCGGGACAGACTATCTCTATGCCAATGCAACGAAGAACGCTCAAGAGGGACCCTCCGCCGGACGCCCGGTATCTCGCTTCGCTTCCGCTCATCTCAGGTATGCATCGCCCGCGTCGGGGATCAGGATGAGTCCCGCCGCAAAACTGTAGTCAGCGGCCCCGGTAAGCAGTCCTGATATGAACAAAAACTCATTTTATAGATATTTTAACTTTTTGGGGACACTTTATCAATCCCGTAACGTTCCCCGCGAGGTCAAGATCCCGGACGCCGGAGCGCCGTCACGCCCTGCCCCCGCTCTTCTCTCCTGCCGCATAACGCAGGAAGACGACGATCATGAGGATGTAGCAGACGGTCTTGGGCAGCATCAGCATGCCGAGCATCGGCACGGCGCCCGCTCCGACCGCCACGGGCATGTAAAAGAGGAACGACAGCAGGATGTAGAGCCAGACCGGCCTGAAGACCCGCTCCTCCGATCTCTTCTTAAAGTAAAGATAACAGACGACCGCTCCGAGCAGGACGAAGGGGACGTTGCGTATGACGCCCCAGGTCATATCGCTGCTGTCCGCCAGCCAGCCGTTCTGCGGGAAGAGGCAGAGGACTACGCGCGCGGCGGTGAGGAAGCGCAGCGCGTTGGTCACCCTCTTATCTTCAGAGACCTTGAAGAGCCCCAGCCAGACCTGATAGAGCAGAAGATAGAAAACGGTCATTGTGACCGAGGTCACCAGC
>JAEEIC010000210.1 GCA_016281165.1 Bacillota bacterium
GTCCCCGGATGAAAAGGAAAAGGCGAGGAAGCTCACGGAGGCCGAAAAGAAGAGGCTGGAGGAGTTCGAGAAGATCTCGGAGCGCATGAAAGGCGAGGGCTACAGGAGGGTAGATCTCACCGTCAGCATCGTCTGGGCGAATGTCTTCGCGATCATACTGCTGGCGCCGGTCCTGGCGGCCGGGATTTGGGCCTTCATCGCCCGCAACGGGGCCTCGGCCCTCATGACGCGCCCGGAAACTGCTTTTATCTCCATCGCGGCCCTGATCGTGATGGTGGTCGTACATGAACTGATACACGGGCTGAGCTGGGCTCCCTTCACCGGCAGCGGCTTTAAGGACATCGAGTTCGGCTTCATGAAGCAGTATCTCACGCCTTACTGCACCTGCAGGGTCCCGCTGAAAAAGGGGCAGTATATTTTCGGCACTCTCACGCCTTTGGTGATCCTGGGGATCGTGCCCATGGTCTGGGGCGTGCTCGCCGGCTCCTTCACGCTGCTCTTTTTAGGCATAATAATGACCACCTCGGCTGCCGGAGACATCCTGGTGGTCTGGAATCTTTTGAGATATAAGAGCGGGGCGCAGACCGTCGTCTACATGGACCATCCGACGCAGGCCGGAGGGGTCATATTCGAGAGATAAAGCTCTACTTTATCCTCAGCGCCCGCATGGAATTGAGTATCGCTATCATGCATACGCCGACGTCGGCGAAGATGGCGAGCCACATATTGGCGAAGCCCAGGGCCGCGAGCAGCAGCACCAGGAGCTTTACGCCTATCGAAAAGACTATGTCCTGATACACTATGCGCATGGTCTTTTTTGATATGCGCATGGCGAGGGCGATGTCGGAGGGACGGTCGTTCATCAGGACCACGTCGGCCGCTTCCACGGCGGCGGCGGAGCCCATGGCTCCCATGGCGATGCCCAGATCGGAGCCCGCCAGCACCGGCGCGTCGTTGATGCCGTCGCCGGCGAAGGCCAGGATCTTCTTCTCGGGGACCTGTTTCTTGAGTTCTCTGACTTTTTCCAGCTTGTCCTGGGGGAGGAGCTGGGCGTAGCATTCGTCGAGGCCGAGCTCTTTCGCGATCTTCTCCGCGATCTCGCTCCGGTCTCCGGTGAGCATCACGGTCTTTCTCACGCCCTGGGACTTGATGGTCCTGACGGCCTCGGCGGCGTCCTCCTTGACCTCGTCGGAGATCAGTATGCTGCCGGCGAAGACGCCGTCTTTGGCGATGTAGACGGCGGTGCCGGGATCGCTCACGGGAACGGCCGCGGCGCCAATGTCCCGCATGAGAGCGAGATTCCCGCAGCTCACGGACCTGCCGTCGACGAGGGCGCTGACTCCCCGGCCAGCCTTTTCGACGGCGTCGCTCACGCGGCTCCTGTCGGGCTCTTTGCCCAGAGCCTCCTTAAGGGACCTGGAGATGGGATGGTCGCTGTAGCACTCGGCGAGGGCCGCCAGCTCGATGAGGCTCTCCCTGGTATAGCCTTCCGCGGGGAAGACCTCCGTCACCCTGAAGCTGCCGCGGGTGAGGGTGCCGGTCTTGTCAAAGACCATGGTGTCGGTCTTGCTCAGGGCCTCGAGGTAATTGCCTCCCTTGATCAGTATGCCTCTTGAGGAGGCCGCGCCTATGCCGGCGAAAAAGCCTAAGGGTATCGAGATGATGAGGGCGCAGGGACAGGATACGACCAGGAAGATCAGGGCCCTTCTGATCCAGACGGACCAGGCGCCGGTGATGAGAGAGGGTATCACGGCGAGCAGCAGGGCGGCTCCGCAGACCGAGGGGGTGTACCAGCGCGCGAAGCGGGTGATGAACCTCTCGGACTTCGCTCTGCTCGAGGCGGCGTCCTCGACCAGCTCCAGTATGCGCGCGGCGGTGGATTCCTCGGCGGCCTTGAGCACTCTGGCGGTCACGACCCCGTCGAGGTCGATGGTGCCGCTGTAGATCTCGCTGCCGGCGGAGACCTCCTGGGGCAGGGACTCGCCCGTCAGGGCGGAGCTGTCGAGGTGGCAGCTCCCCTCGGTGATCACGGCGTCGGCCGGTACTCTTTCGCCCGGTTTTATCACTATCAGCTGGCCGGGCTCAAGCTCCTCCGGATCGAGGCGCACGAGCTCGCCGTCTTTTTCGATGTTGGCGTAATCGGGCCTTATGTCCATCAGGTCCGAGATGGCCCGGCGGGACTTGTCCACGGCCCTGTCCTGCAGGTATTCGCCCAGCCTGTAGAGTCCGAGGACGGCCAGGCCCTCAACGTATTCTCCCAGGGCGATGGAACCTATCGACGCGACGCACATGAGGAAGTTTTCGTCGAAAACGTCGCCTCTCTTGATGTTCCTTGCCGCCTTAAGAAGAACGCGGCCCCCCACCGCGACGTATATCGCGATGTAGCAGGCCGCGGTCAGTATCGTTTTGATGTCGGGCATCGGGGCCTATCTTACGACGACCCAGTCGGGCTCCATCTTGTGAGCCAGAGCGCAGACTTCCTCAAGAACTGCGTCGAACTTTTCGTCGGGGGCGGTCAGGGTGAGCTTGGCGGTGGCGTAGCTTACGACGGCGTCATCCACGCCTTCGAGCTTCTGGATGGCTCTCTCGAGCTTGGCCG
Organism: Bacillota bacterium; assembly: GCA_016281165.1. GTDB lineage: Bacteria > Bacillota > Clostridia > Peptostreptococcales > Anaerovoracaceae > RGIG2707. The sequence goes on from JAEEIC010000210.1 coordinate 2,600, forward strand.
CGCAGTTGGGGCAATCGATGCCGTTGACTTTGAAGGACTTTTTCATCTCGCTTCTCCTTTGTTTTTATCATTCCTTGCCGCGGGATCCGTGAACGCGGGAACGCTCTTTCGGGATCCGTGGTTAGAGGTCTTTAACTGCCTTTATATTAACTCTCCGCCCGGCCGCTGTCAATAGCGCGGATGAAAATAGTTAAAGATATTTAACCGGTCTGTTCAGAATAATAAAACGTCAGGACATATGCAGCTCTATGATCGTCTAAGACAGTCCCGTACGGGCCGGTCCAGACGCGTGAAAAAAGCCTTCCGATCATTTCGGAAGGCTTTTTCAGTGTCGCTGTGACTTTTCGCGTTCTATTTCTCCAGCTTCGCGCAGAGGTCCTCGAGGGCTTCTCCCAGGGCTTCTTCGAAGGTGGGATGGGGCCTCATGGCCTTGAGCAGGTCGGCGGGGGCCATCTTGTTGGCGATGGCCTGGGCGATCTGGCTGATCATATCGGTGGCGCTGGGGCACATGAGCTGGGCGCCGATGATGAGCCCGGTCTCGGCGTCGGCGACGACCTTCATGAAGCAGCGTCCGGCGTCGGCGATGACTGTCCTGGCGTTTCCGCCCATGACGCACTTGCCGACCTTGACGGTGATGCCGGCGGCCTTGGCTTCGGCGTCAGTCATGCCCACAGAAGCGATCTCGGGATGGCTGTAGATGCAGCCGGGGATGATCGAAAGATCGACAGTGGGCTCGACTCCCGCGATCATCTCTACGCAGGCAGTCCCCTGGGCGGCGGCCACATGGGCCAGCTGCACTCTGGATGAGACGTCGCCTATGGCGTAGATATGGGGGATGGAGGTCTCGAAGCGCTTGCCGACGGCGATGCTCCTGCGGTTCATCTCGGGCTGCAGGCCCTCAGCGAAGAGACCGGCGGAGTAGGGGCTCCTGCCGATGGCGCAGAGGACGTACTGTCCGCTGACCGCTTCTTCTTTATCGCCGCTGGCGAAGA
>JAEEIC010000031.1 GCA_016281165.1 Bacillota bacterium
GAGGGCGTTCCCGAAAGCGAGATACCCGTCGAGCTTCAGGACGCCTCATATGAAGGCCAGATCGCCAAAGACATGCTCTGCAAGGCCAACCTGAGGCTGGTCGTGAGCATCGCCAAGAGATATGTCGGAAGGGGCATGCTCTTCCTCGACCTCATCCAGGAGGGCAATCTGGGCCTCATGAAGGCGGTAGAGAAGTTCGACTGGAGAAGGGGCTTCAAGTTCAGCACCTACGCTACCTGGTGGATCAGGCAGGCCATAACCCGCTCCATCGCCGATCAGGGCCGCACCATCAGGATACCGGTCCACATGGTGGAGACCATCAACAAGCAGATCAGAGTGACCAGGCAGCTGGTGCAGGAGCTGGGACGCGACCCCTCGCCCGAAGAGATCGCCAGAGAGATGGAGATACCCGTCGAAAAGGTGAGAGAGATCTCCAAGATCGCCCAGGAGCCGGTCTCTTTGGAGACGCCCATAGGCGAAGAGGAGGACAGCCATCTGGGAGACTTCATCCCCGACGACGACGTGCCTTCTCCCGCTGACGCCGCGGCCTTCTCCATGCTCAAGGAGCAGCTGGACGAGGTGCTCAATACCCTGACTCCCAGAGAGCAGAAGGTCCTGAGGCTCAGGTTCGGCCTGGACGACGGCAGGACCCGCACCCTTGAGGAGGTCGGCCAGGAGTTCGACGTCACGCGCGAGCGCATCAGGCAGATAGAGGCCAAGGCCCTAAGAAAGCTCAGACATCCTTCCAGGAGCAGAAAGCTGAGAGATTATCTTGAATGATATAAAGCTGTCGGAAAGACTGGCGCTGATCGCTTCTCTCGTCAGAGGCGGCAGCGCGGCTGACATAGGCACAGATCACGGATTTGTGCCTTTATTTTTGATGCGGGAGGGCGTCTGCGAAAAGCTCATACTGACGGACGTGAACGAGGGGCCGCTCAGGAAAGCGGAAGAGAATATCAGGCTCTTCGGACTCGATCCCGCTCTTTTCGATCTCAGGCTCGGCAGCGGGCTCTCGGTGCTCAGGCCCGGCGAGACTCGTACCGTGATCATCGCCGGCATGGGGGGAGAACTGATAGCCTCCATACTGGCTGAGGATCTGCCAAAAACAAGGACCTTCGGCCGCTTCGTCCTGCAGCCCAGGACGAGGGCGGGAGAGCTCCGGCGCTGGCTCGACATGAACGCTTTCGCCATCACCGATGAGCGCCTGGCGAGAGAACGGGGCAGGATATGCCAGGTCATATGCGCCTCCCCCAAAGGCGCGGAGGACGCGCGCGGGGAAGAAACAGAAGTTTTCGCCGCTCCTTCGGACTATGAGTATCCTCCTTTCCTGCTGTCCCTGCGCGATCCACTGGCGGCCGAATATATCGCCCGCGAGAAGGCGAGGCTCAAAAGGCAGCTTCAGGAGGTCGGAAAGGCCAGGAGCGCCGCCTCCGCTTCGGCGGCGGAGGAGAGGCTCACGCTGCTTCTTGATAAACTGAACAGTCTGTGATATATTGATTTGTCGAGCAGTCCAGACGGTCGCGGCCGGTCCCGCAGGGGGCCGGGTGAGGAAAGTCCGGGCTCCGCAGGGCGAGGATGCCGGCTAACGGCCGGTGGGGGCGACCCTAAGGAAAGTGCAACAGAAAAGAACCGCCGCCTCTGGCGGCAAGGGTGAAAAGGCGAGGCAAGAGCTCACCGGGTCCGCGGTAACGCGGGCCGTCAGTGTAAACCCCATCCGGAGCAAGACCAAGCAGGGAGGCAACTGCGAGAGCAAAGTGCCTGAAAGGGGGCGGCCCGTCCCTTCCCGGAAGGTAGGTCGCTTGAGCCTGCGGGCGACCGCAGGTCTAGAAAGATGATCGTCAAATACAGAACCCGGCTTACAGAACTGCTCGACCTTTGGCTTTCAGTTTCCGCTGAAGGCCGTTTTTTGAAGATCGATGAAGGAGGGAAGAGATGAAGATCCTGACATGGAACGTCAACGGCATCAGGGCCTGCATGGATAAGGGCATGCTCGATTACTTTGATTCCGCGAATGTTGACATAATATGTTTACAGGAGACCAAGATGCAGCCGGGCCAGGCGGTCGTCCCCACGCCCGGATATAAGCAGTACTGGAACAGCGCCGTCAAAAAAGGCTATTCCGGCACCGCCATATTCACGAAAGAGGAACCTCTCTCCGTCAACTACGATATAGACGCCGAGGGCCACGATACCGAGGGCAGGGCGATCACCCTGGAATTCCCGGCATTCTACATGGTCACCAACTATACTCCCAACGCCCAGGACGGCCTCGCCCGCATCGACTACCGCCTGCAGTGGGAGGCCGCCAACCGCGAGTACCTGAAGAAGCTCGACGCGAAGAAGCCCGTGATACTCTGCGGCGATCTCAACGTCGCCCACAACGAGATCGACCTCAAGAACCCCAAGACCAACAGGGGCAACGCCGGCTTCTCCGACGAGGAGAGAGAAGCCTTCGGGCAGCTGCTCTCCTGCGGCTTCACCGACAGCTTCCGCTATCTCTATCCGGAAAAAGTCGAGTACACCTGGTGGTCCTACCGCATGAAGGCCAGAGAGCGCAACGCGGGGTGGAGGATCGATTATTTCATCGTCTCGGACCGCATAAAGGACAAGGTGAAGGCTGTTACTATCAGGGGAGACGTATACGGAAGCGACCACTGCCCCGTGGAGCTCGACATCGATCTTTGATCAGCTTCTTTCATGAAGACCCGGCCATCCGGGTCTTTTCTGCGCCGGGCACTATTTACAGTGTCCTATGCTTTTTGGCTTGTATTTCCCAGTAAAATAAGTTAATATATAAACACTGACCGGTCCTGTGACCGGGTGTTTTTGCTGCGGAAAGCCGCGGCAAAAACAGGAGGGAAAAGCTGATGACCGAGCTGCTGAGGGAAAACTCGAATCTGATCGCCGTGCTCACCGGCTGGATCGCCGGCTGCTTCATAGTGTATCGCCAAAGGGACGTCCTGAAGCTGCGGGGAGCGCTTCCCTGCGCTCTGACGGCAGCGCTGTTCTCGGCGCTCAGCGTGCTCTCCGCCATGCTCTTCGCCGGCATCGAGGGCCTGCTGGGAGGGCAGGGCTTCAGCCTGGGCGCCGTGTCGCTCTACGGCTGCTTCTTCATCTGCCCCCTGATGCTGCGGATCCTCGCGAAGGCCGGCAGGCGCACATACGCGGACGTCATGGACGTCTACGCCCTGTACGCCGTCCCCTCGCTCTTCCTGATGCGCTGCAACTGCCTCATCTCGGGCTGCTGCTCCGGCAGGCAGATCCCCGGCACCCTGATGCACTGGCCGACCCGGGAGGCCGAGATGGTCTTCTATGCGATCGTCTTCGCGCTCCTGCTGAAGCGTGAGAAGGGCCGCGTCCGCGGGACCCAGTTCCCTTACCTTACGGCCCTCTACGGGGCCTTCAGGTTCGTCTGCGAGTGGTTCCGCGTCTCCGGCAACGGGACTTACCTGCACCTTGCCCACGGCTGGTCCCTGATCGCCGCCTTCACCGGCTATTCACTTTACACTGAGTTAAACAGAAAGAAAAAACAAACTGTTCAAAGAGGATAAAAAGATGTTAAGACGAATTGCGCGAAGATTCCTGACTCTGGTCGTCACATTATCGATGCTTCTCGGCGCCGTGCCGCTCGCAGCCCTGCCGGTGTACGCGGCCGGCAGCCTCGACACCGGGATAGAAGGGCTCTCCGCCAGCTATGACAAAGGGACGTGGACCAATAACGGCACCACGATCACGGGAAGTGTGAAAACGAGCAGTTCACAGGGATGTACGGGAACTACATACGAAGCCGAGACTGGGACCCTCACGTTCACCAACAGCGGAGCATCCAACGGGATCCTGAGTTTTAATGCGGAGCTGACCTCCGGTACCGGCACTTTTACGGACGGCGGCAGCAGATCCGTCGAGCTCGCTCCCGGCGGCACCTCCACCGTTACCATCAGTTCGAACAGTTCGGCGGAAGATACTTCAGTCATCACCATAAGCAATCTCTCGTTTTCTTTTATCCACGACGTCAGCGTGACATGCGGGTCAGCTTCGAACGGCACTTACACGGTAGACGGACAGGCCGCTTCGGCGGGCCTCGTGATCACGAAATCCTCCGACGTGAAGTTCGCCTTTGCCGCGACTCCCTCGTCTGGATACAAGTTCCTGGGATGGTATGACGGCACCAATGACAGATATCTCTCTTTAAGCCAGTCCTATACCGACTACGTGTCCGAAGACAAGACAGTGTATCCTGTCTTCATCGCTTCGTCCGCACCGGTCTTCAAGACGGGCGGCAACTATTTTGCCGACCTGAACGACGCTGTAGCGTATTCTCAGCAGAGCGGTCAGAGCAAGATCACTCTTATAGGCAGCGGGACTCTTCCCGCCGGGACCTATCAGATACCGGCAGGGAAGACTCTTCTCATCCCGTTCGACGAGAACGAGACTTTGTATACCTCGACTCCGACCGTCGTCTATAACTCTCACGTAATGCCGACAGCATACAAGACGCTGACGATGGCGGACGGAGCGTCGATCATCATCGAGAACAAAGGGGCCGTATCCCTTGGCGGCAAACTCAGCGCTCAAGGGCAGTACGGCGGATGGAACGGGACTCCCACAGGCCCCGACGGCCGCATCAATATGCAGTCCGGCAGCTCCATAACCGTAAGATCCGGCGGGAACCTTTACTGCTGGGGCTATATATACGGCTCCGGCTCCGTAGTGGCGGAGTCCAGATCGACTGTCTACGAAGCATTTCAGATCAAGGACTGGCGCGGCGGAAGCGCGACCTCAAATGTATATGATTACGCGTTTATCTTCAATCAGTACTATGTCCAGAACATAGAAGTCCCGATGACGATATACTCCGGAGCAGCAGAGAAGCTCTATTCTTCTGTAAACGCAAGCAATTCGGCCCATCCGATCGGCGCTACGTTCATAGGATCCGGCGGTCTTTTCAGTATTTCGAACGGCTATCTGGTCAAGGACTATATCGAGAGCTCCGACCGCCTGCAGGTAGACGTTTTCGGAGATATATCCATTTCTCCGATGAGGATCACAGGTCTTCCGTTGATCGGTTCGATCAGTACAGAAGATTATGTGCTTCCGATCACCGGCAATTTGACTATAAACGTTCACGATGGAACGACGAACGTATCTCAGGATCTGGAGCTGCTCCCTTCGGTCGAGCTGACGATCGATGAAGGAGCCACGTTCAATGTTTCCTCCAACAAAAGGGTATATGTTTACGATAACGATGACTGGGGTCTGTTCACCGGTACAGCCAGACTCTACGTCATAGGTTATTCCGTCGCAAACGGTACGACTGCAAAACGTACCGCCGCGAGCCTCACTGATGCCAAGATCGACGTCAATGGCGTCCTCAATGTAGCCGGGGATCTATATACATCTTCCGGCGGCGCGAATATAACCAGTTCAGAAGGAACAGGCACGGTCATTATGACTAAAGCCGCGGGGACTTCTGATGTTACGCTTTATGAGATGGCAAACAATTCGACCAAGACCGGAGTAACGTTTGTCCCTGCGAAACTCCATAACGGCTGCGCCGATCCTGCCTACACCGAGACCGTCGGATCAGCGGCCGGGACGGAGTTCTATTACTGCGCCCAGTGCGATCCCGACGGGATCTGGGAGACTGAGCATACCGTTTCCCACATCCATCAGTACGGCGAGCCGGTCTGGAGCTGGACAGGCAACGACGCCGACGGCTACACCGCTGCTTCCGCGAGCTTTACCTGCGTCGCGGAGGGCTGCGAGGATCCCGCGCATACGGAAACTGCGGAGGCGGTCATGAATACCGAAACGACTGCCGCGAGCTGCCTGCAGGCGGGACAGACCGTATATACCGCGTCCGCGGAATTCGGCGGCGAGACCTATACCGACAGCAAGACTGTCGTCATCCCTGCGCTGTCTCACGATCTGACATTGATCGAGGCTCATGCCGCGACCTGTACTGAAGCCGGCAACAGCATGTATTATACTTGCTCCCGCTGCCACAAGTTCTTCAGTGACGCTGAGGGTACTGACGAGATCGCTGAGGGCAGCTGGACGATAGAAGCAAATGGTCATACTGAGGTTGTCGATCCTGCAGTGGAGCCTACCTGCACCGAGCCCGGCCTGACTGAGGGCAAAC
>JAEEIC010000211.1 GCA_016281165.1 Bacillota bacterium
CAGCGCGGCGAAGTCGGCGTGGCCGGGCCGGGGAAGGAGGCGAAGATCCGGATAGTCGCCGGGCCTCGCGTCTTTGTTCTTTATGACAGCGCATATGGGCGCTCCGCAGCTGAGGCCTTCCTCGTTGAGGCCGCTGATGATCTCGGGCAGGTCATCCTCTTTTCTCGCGCTGGCGAGATCGCCTCTTCCGGGCGCCCTGCGCTCCATGAAGGCCGCGAGCGCCTCCCGGTCGACCGCAAATCCGGCGGGAAAGCCTTCGACGACGCAGCCGACGGCAGGCCCGTGGGACTGGCCGAAGATGGTGACGCGCAGCTTTTCTCCCATGCTGTTATCGGACATCTGTGATACCTCCGAGTGCTTCAAAGTCCCGCCAGAAGGCAGGATAGGATTTAGCGACCGCTTCGGCCCCCGTTATGGTGACAGGGCCTTCGCAGGCAAGGGCCAGGATGGCGGCGCTCATCACCACGCGGTGGTCGTTCATGCCGCTGACCGTGCCCGCGCCGAGCTTTCTTCCTTCGATAAGGAGCCCGTCCGCTTCTTCTGCGGCGCTTCCGCCGAGGGAGTTTATGACCTCCTTCATGGCGAAAAGGCGGTCTGATTCCTTAAAGCGCAGTCTCGCCGCGCCTTTTATGCGCGTCGTTTCGCCGGGCGAGGCCGCTGCCGCCGCCGCGAGGACGGGCATGAGGTCGGGGCAGGCGCTCACGTCGATGACGCTCCCTATCCTGTCAAGGAGCGTGACTGCCGCTCTGTCGGCGTGAAGGGAAGAGGGCGAAAGGCCTTCGACCTTCACGGAGCTTCCCGACCTGTTCGCGGCGAGCCAGTACGCCGCCGCGCTCCAGTCTCCCTCGCAGGAGATGCGCCCGGGACTTCGGAACTGCCGGGGGCCCTTTATCTTCCAGCCGTCTTCAAGGCTCTCGATGCCGACGCCCATATCCCTGAGGACCGCCAGGCTCATGTCGACGTAGGGTCTTGACACGAGGGGCCCCGTATGGCGCAGCAGGCTCTCTCCCTCAAGCAGGGGCAGGGCGAAGAGCAGGCCCGAGAAGAACTGGCTGCTGATATCGCCGGGGACCGAAAACTCGCCCGGCGCGAGCCCTCCTCTTACCGTGAGGGGCAGGCCTTCGCCCCCGATGAGGGCGCCGTTTTCCCTCAGCGCTTCGATAAGGGGAGCGTGGGGACGGGAGGCGAGGGCTTCGGAGCCTTTGACGGTGATCCCCTCCGGCCCCGCGAGCGCGGCGCAGACAGGGAGCAGCATCCTTAAGGTTGTCGCGCAGTCTTCGCAGTCCAGCGCGGCGCTTTTCGCTCTTTTACCCATGCCGGTGACGGTGAGCTCTTCGCCGTCTTTCTCGATCCCGGCGCCCAGGGCCCTCAGGCAGCCTTCGGCGGCGAGCACGTCCCGGCCGTCGGACGCTCCTTCGATCACGGTCTTTTCCCCTTCGGGGCAGAGGGCGGAGGCGATGAGCAGCCTTATCATATGCGATTTCGAACAGGGCGCCTTCACAGTCCCCGACAGGCGCCCCGGGTATACGGTCACATCCATGGTATATATTATAGCGGCAAAGGCGGCCCGATTCCAGCCGAAATAGAAGGGAAGCAAATAGCGGCAGCGTCCTATGGATTAAGCGCGGGCGGTGTGATATACTGACTTGATCGCGGGCAGGACTGGGCGCGGGCTTCCCGGCGCCGCTGCTTCGCGTATCCCGCAGGCATACACTTTGTTACCTTTGGAGTTTGAGTATGTTTAACAGTAAAATATTATATGTCATCCTGGGCTTCGTCCTCTCCCTGGCCGTCCTGACGGCCTCTCTGGTCTTCGGAGCGGAGGTCCTTCCCGGCAGCGAGGACGACCCCCTGGTCAGCAAAAGCTACGTCGACGAGCTGATAGAAGATCTGCGAAAGGCCTTCGGCCTCGAGATCGACGAGCTCAGGGAATCGCTCGGAGAGCCCGGAGAGGGCGGGCAGGAGCAGCCGGTCCAGTCGCCCTCCGCCTCCTCCTTCATGGTGGTGGAGGTCCCCGGCGGGACCAGCGTCATCGGCTTTGAGGGCACCGAGATCATCGTGAGGAGCGGCTACGCCTTCGCCATCGACAACGGCGAGGACGGGGTCAGCGATCTCACGGCGGGCGTCGACCTCAAGGGCGGCGATCCCGCGCCCAAGAACCATCTGCTGCTGGTGCCCAGGAGCGACGGCAGGGGCATCAGCTGCCAGGGTCTTTGCTATGTGATGATAAAGGGCGAGTACAGCTTCGAATAAGATGAGGATAATGCTCTTTGCCGCCGGCGGCGATATCGGCGGGGGAAAAACGCATATACTGTCTCTGGCGAAGGAGCTCTCGAAGGAGAACGACCTCAGGCTCGTATGCTTCCGAAAAGGGGCCATGTCCGAGGAAGGCCCGCAGATGGGGATAGACACGGTCTACATCGACCATCGCGAAGGGTATCCGAAGACCATACGCTTCGCCCTGGAGCAGGTCGACAGCTTCAGGCCCCAGGTCATACACTGCCACGGGGCCAAGGCCAACGCCATCGGCGTCATCGTGAAGAAGCTCAGGGGCGTCCCGGTCATGACCACCGTCCACTCGGACCCCAAGCTCGATTACATGGGCTCCCCTCTGAGAAAGTACACCTTCGGCGTGATCAACGGCTGGGCCCTGCGGCGCATGGACTATTACGTGGCCGTGGCCTGGCGCATGAGGGAGCTGCTCATCGACAGGGGCTTCGACGCGCAGAAGATATTCACGGTATACAACGGGCTGGATTTTTCGGACGCCTCCGAAGAGCCCCGGCCCTTTAAGGACGAGAGCGAGCCCATAGTGGTCGGCATAGCCGCCAGGCTCAACCCGGTGAAGGACATACCGACCCTCATGAAGGCCTTCGCCATCGCCAGAAAGGAAGACGAAAGGCTGAGGCTCTCCATTGCCGGCACGGGCGAGGAGGAGGAGTCCTTAAAAAAGCTCGCCCGCGAGCTTGGGATCGAGGACGTCACGGTCTTCGAGGGCTGGATCGGCGATATAAAAGCGTATTTCTCAAGGGTCGACATCAACGTGCTCTCGTCTCTTTCGGAGACCTTCCCCTATTCGCTGCTCGAGGGAGCCTACGAGCACTGCCCGGCCATCGCCAGCAACGTGGGCGGCATACCCTCCCTGATCATAGACGGGGAGACCGGCCTCATGTTCGAGGCCGGCGACGCGGAGCTCTTCGCAAGGCATATACTGAGGCTCGCCTCAGACCAGAAGCTGAGGAGGACCCTGGCCGAGGCGCTCTTTGAAAAGGCCCGCGGCGAGTTCTCTTTGGAGCGCATGAGGGCTGACCAGCAGCGCATATACGAGACTCTCGCAAGGCGCGCCGCCGTAAAGGGCAGAAGGGGGGCCGTGCTCTGCGGAGCCTACGGCAAGGGCAATGTGGGCGACGAGGCCATACTCACCGCAATCCTCTCGAGCTTAAGGAGCCTCGACGCGGACATGCCCTTCGAGGTCATGTCGAGGGACCCGAAGCAGACCGCGAAGAGCCACGGAGTGGGAAGCTTCTATATATTCAATGTGTTCCGCTTCCTTAAGGCCTTAAGAAGGTCCGAGCTCTTCGTCAACGGCGGAGGCAGCCTCATCCAGGACATAACCTCCTCGCGGTCTCTGTACTTCTATCTATTCACGCTCTGGGCCGCGAAGAAGCTGGGCTGCCGGGTCATCATGTACGGCTGCGGCATCGGGCCGGTCATCAAGCCCCTGGACAGGAAGCTGGCCGCGAAGGTGCTCGACAGCACCGCCGACATAATAACCTTAAGGGACAGCGGGTCGCTGGAGCTCCTAAAAGAGATCGGGGTGAAGAAGCCCGAGATCATCAGGGCGGCGGACCCGGTGGTGAACCTTCCCGCGGCTTCCGACGCCGCGGTCGCCGCGGCCTTCAGGGAAGAGGGCATACCGGAAGACAGGCCCCTCATATGCTTCTGCCTCAGGAAATGGCCCGGTTTCAACGGCCTTGAGGCCGTCGCCGCCGCCGCGGAGCACGCCTTTGCCCGCTACGGCCTGGTGCCGGTCTTCTTCCCCATAGAGTATCCGGAGGATCTGGAGATAGGGAAGACGGCGGCGGGCCTCCTCAGATGCCCCTCCTGCGTATGCGTGAGAAAGCACGGCGCTTCGGAGGCCATAGGCATGCTCAGCCGCATGGACCTGGTGCTGGGCATGAGGCTGCATTCACTCATATTCGCCACCGCCGGGGGCGCTCCCGTCATCGGCATATCCTACGATATGAAGGTCGACAGCTTCATCAGGGACATAGGCTCGGACGCCTGCCTTCCGGCGAAGGATCTTAAGGCCGAAGAGCTCATCGCCCTCATAGACCGCAAGATGGGCGAGGGAAAAAGGAACAGCGAGGGCTGCGAGGCCCTGAAGGAACTTGAGAAGCGCAATGTGAGCGCCGCGAAGAGACTGCTTGAGGAGAGCAGAGCCTAATGGATATACTTTGTCTTTCTACTTCTAATTATTACCCTTTCCCCACCAGAAAGCAGAACGTGATGAACAGGATGGAGGGCTGCAGGGTCATATACGTGGATCCTCCCGTGACCCTGATAGCCCCGCTCAAGGACAAAAGGGCGAAGGAACGCCTAAACGCGTATAAAGCCGGGGGGAAGACGAGCGAAGAGCATCCCCACGTCAGGATATACGCCGCTCCTCCCGTCCTGCCCTTCTACAACAAGAAGAGAGCTGTCAACAGGAGGAACCAGAAAAAGCTCGCCCGCTGGCTCGCGGGCATAGTAAAAGAGAACGGATTCTCAAAGGATCTCGTGCTCTGGTGCTACTCGCCCTCGTCCTGCGATGTGGTGGAGCCCCTGGCGAAGGAGCTGGGCATCGCCCCCGAAGCGCTGTGGGAGCGGACGGTCTACGACTGCGTGGACAGGCATTCGGCCTATCCGGGGATGATAGATCCCGCCGTGGTCGACAGGCAGGAGGAGGACCTCGCCTCGCGCTGCGCCGTGGTCTTCGCGACCGCCCGGGGGCTCTACGAAAGGCTCAGGGCCTTCAACGCGAACTGCCATCTGATCCCCAACGGGGCGGCCTACGAGCTCTTCAGCAGGGCGGCGGAGATGAAAAAAGAGGGCGTTTCCCCTCATTTCGGCTTCGTGGGCATGCTGCAGGAATGCATAGATTATGATATACTGAAAAAAGTGGCCGCGGCCTTCCCCGAAGGGAAGCTGACCCTGATCGGCAGGAGCCTGCCGGGGGTCGATCTCTCATGGATGAAGGAGCTCCCCAACGTGGAGCACGCCGGCCTGCTGCCGCAGACGGAGCTCCCCGCGAGGATAAAGGACTTCGACGTCTGCCTCAACGTGTTCGCGGACAACGAGCTCTCAAGGGACGTGAGCCCCCTGAAGTTCTACGAGTACCTGGCGACCGGCAAGCCCGTGGTGAGCACCCCGGTCCCGGCGCAGGTGAACGATTACGCGGACTGCGTATACATCGCCCGGCAGGAGCCGGATGATTTCATCGAGAAGTGCCGCCTGGCCCTGTCGGAGCCGGCGGACAGTCCCCTTAAAAAGAAGCGCATGGAGATGGGAAAGGCCTGTTCCTGGGACGAAAGGGTCAGGCTGATGAGAGATATCCTTGCCGATGGAGGTATCAGATGAAGCTGATAGACGAAAAGGGAAGGCTCTTCGGGGCCGTGAACGTGGTGGACCTGCTGGTGATCCTGATAATCGCCGCCGTGGTCTTCGTGGTCGCCACCAGTTTCCTGGGCGACAAGGCCAGCGAGATAGTCTCCCAGAAGCAGGAGTACTGGTTCGAGGTCGAGGTCATAGGCGCCAACCCCAGGCTCTACAACGAGGTCGACAGGGTGGATCCCGTGGGCGCCATACTCATCGCCTCCAACAGCTTCCAGGACGCCACGATAGAGGATTACTGGTACGAGGATTTCCAGATGGCCAACGCCAATGACGAGGGCAAGATGGTCTATTCGGGCGACGGCCTGAGAAAGAACATCGTCTTCCTCATCAAGGGCTTCGCCTCGCCCGATTCCCCCACTCCCTCAGTCGCCAACCAGGAGGTCAGGGCGGGCCGCACCTTCATAGTCAAGACCCAGACCATAGAGACCTCGGGCGTCATACGCTACTGCCAGTTCGGAGGATATACCGGAAACGGTCCCCAATAAGCGATGCAGGTGCTGAAGAACAGTCTCTTCATAAGAATGATCGCCGCCGCGTGGGGATTTTTGTCCCGCTCCTATGAGAGCAGCCTGACAGGCAGGCTCTTTAAGGGGCTCGCGCGGGCCTGGGAGAGCTCCCGCCTCAAAGCAGGGTGGGAGGGGTTCTGCCTGCGCGAAGATCCCGCCGAATACTCCCTTTACGGGCGCTTCCTGCGCTTTCTCGAGGCCGTCCTGCTGAGCGTCGGCAGGGTCGTGAGGCAAAGCTTCTTTTACAAAGTCCTCATGGCTCTTAAGGGATGGTATTTCAGGATCAGCGGGGGCAGCAGGCTGCTCTCGGCCGTGAACCGCCTGAGCCTCAGGCGCTGGATGTTCCTCGTCTTCGCCGCCTATCTTCCCGTGGAATACGTCTTAAGAGACGTCCTCAAGCTCGGCCTCGCCTCCTACTGGGAGGAGCTCTTCATCCTGATCGCCGCGGCGCTGGTCATCTGGCGCAGCTTCTTTGAGGAGCACAGGGGAACGCTCTCGAGAGCCTCCTCCGTCGAGGCCGCCATGATACTGTTCATGCTGGTCGGCCTGCTGCTGATGCTGCTCAACAGGCCTTATCCCTACATCGCCGTCGCGGGCTACAGGGCGCAGGTCGAATACATGATCTGGTTCATGCTCATCTTAAGGCTGATCGACAGCCGCGGGGACGCCCGCTTCATCATCCTCGCCTACATGGGCGTGGCGCTCTTGATGAGCTTCCACGGCATCTACCAGTTCATCGTCAAGGTGCCCATCCCCGACAGCTGGGTGAGCTCCACCGAGGCCGCCGTGAGGACCCGCGTGTTTTCCATCTGCGGCAGCCCCAACATCTTCGGCTGCATACTGATGTTCGCGGCGCCGATCGCGGCGTCGATGATATACTGGTGCGAGAAGCCTCTGCACAAGTTCTTCTTCCTCTGCGTGACCGGGACCATCTGCCTCTGCGATCTCTTCACCTTCTGCAAGGGCTCCTGGCTGGCCCTGGTCTTCGTGGTGCTGATCTTCGCCATGTTCCTCGACAAGAGGCTCATCGCCCTCATGGGCATGGGCGTGGCGGCGCTGCTGGTGGTCTTCCCCTCCATAACCAACCGCATCGCCTACCTCTTCACCAGCGAGTACGCGGAGCGTTCCTCGGTGGCGGGCAGATCGATGCGCTGGAGGACGGGCCTTAATCTTCTCCGCTTCAACAACAAGTGGCTGGGCTTCGGCCTCGGGCGCTTCGGCGGGGCGGTGGCCATGAACAACCAGGTCATCGACAAGACCGAGAACTTCACTTACTTTTACATGGATAATTATTATATGAAGACTTATGTGGAGATGGGCATCATCGGGATAAGCTTCTTCATTCTGCTGCTGCTCGTGATGGTCATTGCGGGACTGCGGGCCGCCGGGCGCTGCGGCAGGGACGGGGTCTTAAAGGACGCCGATCCGCTCCTGAGGAACGTCAAAAACGACAGGGCCATCGCCGCGGGGGTCTTCTCGGGGCTCTGCGGGGTGCTGATACACTGCTACTACGAGAACATATTCGAGGAGCCCTACATGATGGCCTATTTCTGGGGCCTCACCGCGGCTCTGCTGTACCTGGGCTTCTACGCCGGGCGCGAAGAGCGGGAGGATATCGGCTGAACCCGCGCGGTCTTCCGCCGGCGCCTTATCGCGAGGGTCTTCGGGGCTTGTAAGCAGGATGTGCTTCGCCGGCATACGCGTGCCTTCAGGGACACGCTCGCGCTCAGCGCGGGTACCCCGAGCGGACACTAAGCTCTGTCTTCGCCTTCGGCTCGCCAGTCGCTAAGTGCCGCGACCCGCGATGGTCCCTTCAGGCAGCGTATGCAGGCTCAGACGACCGGGGCTAAGACGGACCGACCCGCCTTGCCCTTGCTTCGCTCGAAGATACCGTGCTTACAGACGCCCCTGCGACATGCGCTCTTCGACACCGGTCGGGGAGCCGCGCAAGGTCATATGGGCCGGGACCGCA
>JAEEIC010000212.1 GCA_016281165.1 Bacillota bacterium
CCTCTTCGAGGTCCATGAGCTTCCTGGAGAGGGCGGGCTGGGAGATGTGCAGGGCGGATGCCGCGGCGGAGATATTCCCTTCTCTCGTCAGGGCGAGAAAGCATTCCATCGTCTGTTTGTCCATGTTTCCTCCTGAGGGTCCGCGCTTTGATGATATGACAGAGTTTCTATGCGATTATAGCATAGATATCCATGAGATATAAGTATTTGTTAGAGAAGGCCTGCTGTGATACTATGTAAGCGGATCAGAGCGGCTGATCATAAGGGTTGATCAAGGAGGCAAAAATGAGATACAGGATAAACAGAAAGACCGGCGACAGGATAAGCGAGATAGGCATAGGGTCCTCATATATGTTCAACGCCGGGATGGAAGAGGCCGTAAAAGCGCTCAGAAGAGCGGTGGAAGGCGGAGTCAATTATTTCGATCTCGCGGCCGGAGACGGGACGAGCTTTCCCATATACGGTGAAGCTTTGAGCGACCTGAGAAAGGACCTTTTTTACCAGATCCATTTCGGGGCGGACTATTCGAACGTTTCCTACGGCTGGAGCCTCGATCTTGATACGGTGAAGCGCTCGGTGGAAAGGCAGCTGAAGGAGCTGCGCACCGAATACATCGATTACGGGTTCATACACTGCCTCGATGAGCATAACGACTGGGACAGTTACCTGAAGAACGGCATCTTCGATCACCTGATGGATCTGAAAGAGCAGGGCGTCGTGCGTCATATCGGGCTCTCCTCGCATACTCCCGGTCTCGTGCAGCGCATCATGGACGAGGTCGACATCGATATGCTGATGTTCTCCGTGAATCCGGTCTACGATTACGGAAGGGGCACCACAAAGGCCTCCAGAGGTACTGTGGACGAGCGGACGGCCGTCTATCAGCGCTGCGAGAGCGAAGGCGTGGGGATCTCCGTTATGAAGCCTTTCTGCGGCGGCCAGCTTCTCGACGCGTCGCTCTCTCCCTTCGGAAGAGAACTGAATATCTATCAGTGCCTGCGCTATGTGCTCGACAAGCCGGGCGTTGTCACCGTTCTTCCGGGCGCGCAGAGCGTCAGGGAGGTCGAAGCGCTGCTGGCCTATTACGATCAGCCCGATGAGGTCAGCGACTATTCTCTGCTCGGGAGCTTCGCCTGCGATGACGCCCTCGGGAAATGCGTATACTGCAATCACTGCAGTCCCTGCCCGATGGGGCTCGATATCGCCCTGATAAACAAGTACTACGATCTTGCCCTGGCGGGGGATGAGATGGCGCGGCAGCACTATCTGGGGCTTGAGCGCAAGGCTTCGGACTGCGTAGGCTGCGGACACTGCGACAGCAGATGTCCCTTCAAGGTCGCGCAGAGCGGCAGGATGCAGAAGATCAAGGAGTACATGGGAGAATGATCATGAAGGCCGCGCTCGCTGTTTATCTCGCTCTGACGCTGCTGCTCCCCGGCTGCGCCGCGTCGGGCATAAAGGAAGAGACCGCCGCCGAGGTGGTCTCCGGGCTCGGGGAAGAGGCTCCGGCGCGAAGCGAGGAGGCTCCCTCCCAAAGCAACGAGGTTCCCGCCCAGGGCAATGAAGCTCCCGCCCAAAACGCGGAAGCGCAGTCGGAAGAGCATACGAAGGAAGATGAGGAGATGGAACTGAAGCTCACTATCGCGGATACGCCTGTCAGCGTCGAATGGCAGGACAACGAGTCGGTCAAGGCTCTTAAGGAGCTGGCTGAGGAAGGGCCGCTGACTGTGGAGATGGAGATGTACGGCGGGTTCGAGCAGGTCGGCAGTCTGGGCAGCAGGCTTCCCAGCAGCGACAGCCAGACGACGACATCCTGCGGCGACATCGTCCTATATTCTTCCGACAGGATAGTCATATTCTACGGATCGAATTCCTGGTCTTACACCAGGCTCGGCAGGATAACGGACAAGAGCGGCGAAGAACTGCGCTCTCTGCTCTCGAACGGAGACGTCAGCATAACTATCGCCGTTGAATGAGCCTTTCGGGCTCTAATACTGAACGAGCCTTCAGGGCTCCTCAAAGCTTTATCGGAGGTCAAAATGAATATACTGGTACTTAACGGCAGTCCCCACCTTGACGGGCCCACGTCTGATATGGTCAGCGCTTTCAGTGAAGGCGCGCGCGAGGCCGGAAACGAAGTCACTGTCTTCAACGTGGCGCACATGGATATAAAGGGCTGCATGGCCTGCGACTACTGCCGCAAGGTCGAAAAGGGCAAATGCTGTCAGCAGGACGATATGCAGAAGATCTATCCGCGCCTCCTTGAGGCGGACATGATAGTCTTCGCTTCTCCCATCTACTATTTCACCCTGTCGGCCCAGCTCCAGGCGGCCATCCACAGGACCTATTCCGTCGATATCCCCGAGAGGACGAAGCAGGTCGCGCTCATCATGAGCTCGGGAAGCAAGTACGTCTACGGGGCGGCCATCACGGAGTATTTCCAGTCCATCGTGGAATACTGGGGCGTGAAGAACGCCGGCATCTTCACCGCCAACGGAAAGCAGAACAAGTCGGAAGAAAAGCGCAGAGAGCTCTACGATTTCGGCAGATCTCTCAAGGCTTAGGGCAAAGGAGACGGCGCGGATGAACAAGACCGGTTTCGGGTTTTTAAGGCTCCCCCAAAAGGACGGCGCTCTCGACCTTGAGCTGACGAAGCGCCTGGTCGACCGCTTTCTCGAGCTGGGCGGCAGATATTTCGATACCGCCTATACATATAAAAGCTTTAAGGACGGCGACAACGAGGAGGCCCTGCGCGAGTGCCTGGTGAAAAGGCATCCCAGGGAGAACTTCATGATCGCGGACAAGCTTCCTGTCTATCTCTGCC
>JAEEIC010000213.1 GCA_016281165.1 Bacillota bacterium
CGAGCTCGACGTCGACATGTATCTCGACGATGAGCTGGGCCTCTTCGAGTACCTGAAGGAGCAGAAAAAGGCCGGCCGCATCAGGCATCTGGGCTTCTCCTGCCACGGACAGCCCGACGTGCTGGAGAGAGCCCTGCAGTATTTCGGCGACGAGGTCGAGTTCGTGCAGATCCAGCTCAACTGGCTCGACTGGAAGCTGCAGAACGCCAAAGCCAAGGTCGAGATGCTCAATAAATACGGCAAGGGCATCTGGGTCATGGAGCCCGTAAGAGGCGGAAGGCTGGCTAAGCTCTCCGACGGGAACGAGGCAAAGATCAAAGCTCTGCGTCCGGACGAGAAGGCTCCTGCCTGGGCCCTGCGCTTCGTGAACGGCCTTGAGGGCGTCGGCATGGTCCTCTCGGGCATGTCGAACATGGAGCAGGTGATCGAGAACATCGGGACCTTCGATAACGAGAAGCCTCTGAACGAAGAGGAGGTCTCGCTGCTGATGGATATGGCGGACGAGCTGCTCAAGGAGAAGACCCTCCCCTGCACCGCCTGCCGCTACTGCACCACCTACTGCCCGCAGCAGATCGACATCCCCAAGATGATAGCCGCCTACAACGACTACAAATACAACAACGGCGGTATGTCCATCGACAGAGTCGTGAAGACCCAGAAGATGCAGCCCAAGGACTGCCTCGGCTGCGGGGCCTGCGCGGCCGTCTGCCCGCAGAACATAGACATCCCCGGCATGATGGCGGAATTCGCGCAGCTGATCGAAGAAAGAGACGCTGCCAAAAAGTAAAAGGACGAAGCATTTCAGCGATCCCCCGGCCTTTTGACCGGGGATCGCTCCGCAAGGTGAACGAAGATGAAAAGAGTGCTCATAACCTCGATCAACCACGAGACCAATACCTTTTCCTCCGATATCGGAGACTTCGAGCGCTGGGCCGTGGGAGGATACTGCGATACAGAGGAGATGATCGATTACTACAGGGGCGGGACGAGCTACGCCAGCGGCATGATCAAGGCCGCGGACGAGCTGGGCATAGAACTGGTCCCCACCCTCGGGATAGGCTGCGCGGGCCCGCTGATCACCGCGGAAGTCCGCGACAGGGTCGTCGGTCAGTATCTTAAGATATTGAAGGCCGAAGCGGACAGGCTCGACGGGCTCTGCCTGGCCCTGCACGGGGCGGGAGCCGCCGAAGGGACTCCCGATCTTGAGGGCTATATACTCAGAGAGACCAGAAAGACAGTCGGGGACGAGATGCCGATATGCGTCACCCTCGACCTGCACGGAAACATCACCGAAGAGATGGCGGCGCTCGCCGACGGCCTCTTCGGGATCAAGGAATATCCTCACGTGGACTGCGTCGAGGCCGGATATCTGGCCATGAGCGTGCTGGCGGACCTGATGGATAAGAAATACGAGATCGAGACCGCCGTGACGAAGCTCCCCCTTTTCACCAACTGCTGCAACGCCTGCACCTTCAACATGCCCATGAGAGAGTTCAAGGAACACGTCGCGGCTTACAAAGAAGAGAACAGACTCGTCGACGCTACGTATTTCCACGGTTTCCCCTACACCGATGTGGACTTTGCCGGCGCCTCGGCGGTGGTAGTGAGCAGGAAGGGAGAAGGCGCGAAAAAGCACGCCGATATCCTGGCGCGGTACATCTGGGAGAACAGAAGGAAGCTGGACGTGGAGCTGCTGCTGCCTGACGCCGCCGTAGACAGGGCCCTGGCCATACCCGGCGAAGGCTTCGTCGTGATCAACGAGGCTTCGGACAATCCCGGCGGAGGCTGCCCGGGCGACGGGACCTGGCTCCTGACGGAATTCCTGAAAAGGGACCTGCCCGGCACCATAAGCGATTATATACTCGATCCCGCGATCGCGAAGGCGGCCCATGAGGCCGGCGTCGGCGGGAAAGTGAGCGGCATGCTCGGCGGACATTTCGATAAGATCCACGGGCCTTCCGTTCCGATAGAAGGCTTTGAGGTCATCGCCCTCTGCGACGGAAAGACCGTGACCAAGTCTCCCATGGGCAGGGGAAGCGCCCTCGATTTCGGCCCTACCGCCCTCATACGCGGGGGGAATGTGGATATAATAGTGATATCGCGCCTCTGCAGACAGACCATGGACGACTGTCTTTTTGACGCCCTCGGCATCGACATAAACGATTACCGTCTGATCGGCGTCAAGTCCACCGCCCACTACAGGGCATATTTCCAGCCCATAGCCAAGGCCTGCATCCCGACGAACCCGGCGGGCATCCATACCGCCAACTACGCCCTGCTCGACTACAAGAACATCAAAAGACCCATCTACCCTCTCGACGAGGACGCTGTTTTCTGACAGCGCCGCGCGTGATCTTGTTTGATAAAATATCATTTGATATAAGGAGGAAATAATATGCCTAGACTCAAGAACGGCGACGCCATGCCCAACTTCACCTACGATACCGGCTGGAAAAAGGACGTACAGCTGAAGGACGCCTGCAAGGGCAAGTTCAGGACCGTGTTCTGGGTGCTGCGCTACATCGGCTGCACCACCTGCAGGCTGACCTGCGAATACATCAAGGAGCAGTATGACCAGTTCAAGGCCAAGAACGCCCAGGTCATCATGGTGATGCAGAGCGACCAGGCCCACATCCAGAAGGAATTCGGCAGCGAGGACGCCATGCCCTTCGAGTATGTCTGCGATCCCGGGATGAAGATCTACAAGGAGCTCGATATCAAGCCCGCGGCCTCCAAGGAGGAGCTGCGCGGCAGCGCCGATCCCGAAGCGGTGAAGGCGAGATACCTGGCCATCAAAGAGCAGCTGGCCAAGTACGGCTTCACCCACGGCGACTACGAGGGCGACGAGCTGCAGCTGCCCGCCATCTTCATCCTCAACGAGGACGCGAACGTGGTATACGCCCACTATGCCGAGAACGGCGGCGACATGCCCAGTGTGGAGGAGGTCCTCGCGATGCTCCCCGACGCGCCCAGCCACGAGCCCGCCAAGCTCAAGGCCGGAGACAAGTTCCCCGAATTCACATATAACACGACCTGGGAGGACGGAAAGAACACCAAGGATCTCTTCGCCAAGGCCGACAAGACCGTATTCTGGGTCCTGCGCTATCTCGGCTGCACCGTCTGCAGGCTCGACGTGGAGATGGTGAAGGAAAGGTACGAGGAGTTCAAGGCCAAGGGCGCCCAGGTCTGCTTCCTGATGCAGAGCGACAAGGCCCACGGGCAGGCGGAATTCGGAGATAACAGGCTCCCCTTCGACCTCATCCTGGACAATAAGCTGGACTTCTATCAGAGCCTCAAGATCGAGTCCGCGAAGAACAAGCAGGCCATGCTGGGGAACGTCCTGAACCTCGGCAAGCTCACCGCCAAGAGCGCCAAATGCGCGAAGTACGGCTTCTCGCACGGCGATTTCGAGGGCGACGAGCTGCAGCTGCCCGCCATGTTCATCGTCGGCAGAGACGGCACGGTCCTCGACGCCCACTACGCGCAGAACCTCATGGATATGCCCGTCATAGACGAGGTGCTGGCAAAGCTGTAGGAGCGCCGCTTTCCGCGGGCCCGCGGCCCTAAAACGACAGAGACGATAAAAGACCGGACCGCCCGACGGGCAGTCCGGTCTTCCTTTTTCATGATATCATCAGAAGTTCTGATATACCTCGCCGTCGATTATGGTGTACTGGCAGCGGCTGAAATTGCTGAAGGGATGTCCGGTGAAGATGGCCAGATCGGCGTCCTTGCCGACCTCGATGGAGCCGGTCCTGTCGCCGATGCCCAGCCACCTGGCCGGACGGATGGTCACGGCCTCAAAGGCGGCCTGCTCGGGGAGCCCCGCTCCCATGCACATGCCGACGTGTACGGGCAGATACTGAGTATCGCCGTTGGTATCGGCGGTGAGCATGAAGTTGATGCCGGCCTCTTCCATCTTCGCGGGAGTGTCGAGGCGTCTGTTCCAGATCTCGAATTTGGCCCTGCTCATGGTGAGAGGTCCGACGACGGCGGTGACGTTGTGCTTCTTGAGGAAGTTGAGTATCATCC
>JAEEIC010000214.1 GCA_016281165.1 Bacillota bacterium
CGCGCTTTTTCCTCGACTTCTTCGCCCTGATGGCGGGAGTCCTGCTCGGCGCTCCCTTCGGCCTGGGGACTGTCGCCGCCCTGACCCTCAGGACCTTCATAATGCAGATAGTCTTCGATCTCTTCAAATTCGAACCGAGAAAAGTCGTCCACGAGGATATCATCGAGACATGCAAAAACCTCCTGGCCCATTGAAGCCGGGAGGTCTTTTTTCACTGCGGTCATTTGTTATAAACTTTCACTTCGTCGTAGATCCCGGTGCCAAGGGCCTTCGCCAGCTTTGCGTAGGGGGCGTTGTGCTCGGCTTCCGAGAGCTCTCCCCGGCGGTACTCGTCGAGCTTCTTTTCTTCGGATGCGAACTTCTTCTGACTTGCTTCGATCAGCAGGGGAGCGTCCTCCCTGTGTATCACCACCACGCCGTCGGCGTCCCCGACCAGTATGTCTCCCGGATATACCACCTGCCCGCCGCAGGCGACGGGAACATTGATCTCTCCCGTCCCGTTCTTGTACGGACCCTGGGGGGTAACGGACGCCGCGTATACGGGGATATCGAGCCTGTCAAGGGAATCGAGATCCCTTATGGCGCCGTCGACGATGATGCCGGCGCAGCCCTTTGCCCGGCAGTAGGTGAACATGATCTCGCCCATGAGGGATCTGCTCGTGCAGCCGTTGCCGTCGACTACCAGGACGTCGCCGGGCTCGAGCATGTCCATGGCGAGGTGGATGAAGGCGTTGTCGCCGTCGGAGACCTTTACGGTCACCGCCGTGCCGAGCAGCTGCTTTTCGTGCTTGCCGCGGCGCTCTATGGTCTCCCTCATGCAGAAGAGGCGGTTCATCATGTCGTTTATATTGCTCGAGGGGATGTCCCTGAAGGCTTCGACCAGCTCTCTGTCCGCTCTGTTTACCTTTGTGAAGATCCTGTTGCCGATATCGATATCCATTCTGTCCTCCTTGAACGCTGCCGGACTGAGGTTTAAGATCATATCCTGCCGAAGAGCGCCTGAACGCCGGACAGGCGGCCCGGCCCCGGGCGGAGCTCGGCAGAGTGAGTCAGCGCTCCCGCGGCCTGATCGCTTCTATCACTTCCTCCCAGGTGGGAGGATTCTTGCCCCCGTACAGGGCCTTGAAGCCGTAGGGGAGCAGGTCGAAGTGTCTTTGCATGGTGCCCCGCGTCATGACGGAGCTTATCCCCGCTTCCTCGAGCATCACGATGGAGCCTTCCATCTCGTGCCCTCTGCGCTCCGCGTGCACGGCAGTGCTGCAGACCAGCCTCTTCAGCGCGTCCTCGAAGGGCTCCTTGTTCATGGTATAAGCCAGCGACTTCACCACTTCGTCCGTGACCCCGTAGGCGTCGGCGCACTGGAGCGTCTCGTACAGCAGGGCGGCGATGCCCTTCATGAATATGCTCCTCGTGAGCTTTATCGCGCAGGCGGCGCCGACAGGCCCTTCCAGATATTCTATATTCATGCCCCAGCGGCTCATCTCAGCGATGAACTGTCCGGCTCCGCTGCCGCTGGCGGCAGCGGGGACGCGGTGCTTGTCCCCGGGAACGAAGCCCAGAAGGGCGACGTCCGCGAAGAGGGCGCCGGTCTTTTCGACTCTTTCGGCCATGAGCTGCTTCGCCTTCGAAGACGAGGAGGTGATATCGGCGTAGATCTGGCCGGGGCGGAGATGATCTATCACCGAATCGACGACGTCGTTCGTGTTCTGGGTTGGCACGGCGACGATGATCAGGTCTGCCCATTCGGCCAGGGCCGCGTTGTCGTGGATGAGATCGACTCCGGTCTTTTCCGCCCTCGATATCACCAGATCGGTCCTCGCGATATCGGACGCCCTCAGCCCGGTGAGACCGTCCTCCCCAAGACCTTCCGCGATGTTGGAACCGGCTTCTCCGAAGCCTATGAATCCTATCTTCATAAAGACCTCCTGAAAGGTTATTGAGGCTTCAGCCTTAAAACTTCATCCTGTTGAAGCCGAGCTCCTCGTCGAACACGCGGTCGACCGCGCCGTCGATGATCCTTATGACCATCTCGCAGGTCATGCTGACGACCGCTCTGTTGAGGTGCCCGCCGACGGTGGCTCCGCCGGGACCGGCGGCCGTCATGTGCAGGTGAGTGTAGAACTCGCCGTCCATGGTGTTGATGGTGCCGGTGATGCTCGTGATCTCATAGTCTCCCTTAAAATCGCAGGGATAGTATTTTTTCTCGGCGGGGGAGAAGACTCCGACCGTGAAGTCCCAGGTCGCTCCCAGGGCGCTGACCTCGGCCAGCTTTATGCCTTCGGCAAGGGCGATGGCCTTCACCTGCCCGAGTATCTCTTCGCCTCTGTCCATGCGGGCGACGATGGTGTCATTGAAACGTCTGTATTCCATTGTATTCCTCGCTGGTGTTTGGATCTGATAGAAGAAGGGGGGAGCGCCGGGAAAACGCGTCCCGGCTTTATGATACCACATTATATCAAAAAATGAAAAAACCGGGGAGACACATCCCGGTTTTTCGCGCATTTAACTTATGCGTTGGTGGGGACGGGTGAGATTTACTCTTCTGCTTTGGCCTTGTTGTAGGCGCGGGTCATCCTGCCGACCTTGCGGCTGGCAGTGTTCTTGTGTATAGTGCCCTTTGCAGCAGCCTGCATGAGCTTCTTCTCGGCAAGAGCGAGCTTATCCTTGGCGGTGGACAGATCTCCGGTCTCAAGAGCCTTGTAGAAGTTCTTGAGGATGACCCTGAGGCTGTTCTTTACGCGCCTGTTGATAAGAGTCTTCTTGCTGATAACACTGATCCTTTTCTTTGCAGATTTGATATTCGCCATTTAAAATTTACCCCACTTTCTGCGTAATATCGCAACGAGCAGTATATATCCAAAGTCCTTGCATTGCAAGGACTTTTTTATTATTATATTGAAGAATCGCGAAGCGGTCCTGCGGAACGTCCCCAAGGGGTCCGCGGAGCGCCGGTAGATCGATATCATACATCCTGTTCTTCGGAGAATCAAGATATGAAGGATTATCAGAAATATATCAGGAACTTCAGCATCATCGCCCACATCGATCACGGCAAGTCGACCCTGGCCGACCGCCTCATCGAGAGCACCGGCACCGTCGCCCACAGGGACATGAGGGAGCAGTTCCTCGACAATATGGAGCTGGAGCGCGAGAGGGGCATAACCATCAAGCTGCAGACCACGAGGCTCATATACAACGCCAAGGACGGCAATGAGTATATACTGAACCTCATCGACACTCCGGGCCAGGTGGATTTCAATTACGAGGTCTCCAGGAGCCTCGCCGCCTGCGAGGGCGCGGTCCTCGTCGTCGACGCGACCCAGGGAGTGGAGGCCCAGACCCTGGCCAACGTCTATCTGGCGATCGATGAGGACCTGGAGATCGTCCCCGTCATCAACAAGATAGACCTCGCCTCCGCCCGCCCGCAGGAGACCAAGGACGAGATCGAGGAGGTCATAGGCATCGAGGCCCAGGACGCTCCCGAGATCTCGGCCAAAGAGGGCATCAATATCGAAGACGTGCTCGAGGCCATAGTCGCCAAGGTCCCGGCGCCGGAAGGGGATCCCGACGCGCCTCTCAAGGCTCTGATATTTGATTCCTATTACGACAATTACAAGGGCGTCGTGATATACACCCGCATAGTGGACGGCAGCGTGAAGGCCGGAGACCGCATCCTGCTGATGAACACCAAAAAGGTCTACGACGTGACCGAGGTCGGGGTCAACTGCCCCTACCAGACCCCTGTGGCGGAGCTCTCGGCAGGCTCGGTAGGCTACATCTGCGCCAGTATCAAGCAGGTGAAGGACGCCAGAGTGGGCGACACCATCACCCTGGCCGACAGGCCCGCCGCTGATCACCTTCCCGGCTACAAGAAGGTCCAGCCCATGGTCTACTGCGGCATCTATCCGACCCCCGACGAAAAGTACGAGAACGTCAAGGACTGCCTCGAGAAGCTGCAGGTCAACGACGCGGCCTTCCAGTTCGAGCCCGAGACCTCGCAGGCCCTGGGCTACGGTTTCCGCTGCGGCTTCCTGGGCCTTCTGCACATGGAGATCATCGTGGAAAGGCTCGACAGGGAGTTCGGCGTCGATATAATCACCACCTCTCCCAGCGTCATCTACAAGATAGTGGAACACGACGGCACGGAAAGGTTCATCGAGAACCCCTCGAACCTGCCCAATCCCACCGAGTTCGACCATCTGGAGGAGCCCATGGTCAAGGCGACCATCATGACTCCCAACGAGTACGTGGGCTCCATCATGGCCCTCTGCCAGGACAGGCGCGGGACCATGGAGCACATGGAGTACATCACGCCGACACGCGTCGCCCTTCACTACGATCTGCCCCTCAACGAGGTCATATACGACTTCTTCGACGCCCTGAAATCGAAGACCCGCGGCTACGCTTCGCTGGACTACGAGTTCGACCGCTACCAGAAATCGAATCTGGTCAAGCTCGACATACTGCTGAACAAGGAGCAGGTGGACGCCTTCTCGATGATAGTTCACGAGTCCAAGGCCTACGCCAGGGGCCGCTTCGTCTGCGAGAAGCTCAAGGAAGTCATACCCATGCATCAGTTCGAGATACCCATCCAGGCCTCGATCGGCCAGAAGGTCATCGCCAGAGAGACGGTAAAGGCCTTCAGGAAGGACGTCCTCGCCAAGTGCTACGGCGGCGACATCTCGAGAAAGAAGAAGCTGCTCGAAAAGCAGAAGGAGGGCAAGAAGCGCATGCGCCAGTTCGGCAGCGTCGAGGTGCCCCAGGAGGCCTTCACCGCCGTCCTCAAGTACGACGACGAGAAATAGCAGAGGAAATAAACGAGCCGCTCCGGCATACGGGGCGGCTGAATTTATGTTTGGGTCGATATAAGGGCAGGGGACTACCTGAAGATCTCCTTGGCCTTTCTTGCCATCCTGCGGCCCCAGTCGGTCTGAAGCTCGGGA
>JAEEIC010000215.1 GCA_016281165.1 Bacillota bacterium
CTTGCCCCCGGTGGTGACCGCGACGCAGTCAGGATATCTCTTAAGATAATCGGCGGCCGCCCTGATGCGGGCCGAGTATTCGACCGAAGGCCCCCAGCGTTCGACCTTGGCGCCGAGTATGATCACGTAGTCGGCGTCGGGGATCTCTCTTCCCCGGGCATAATAAGCGATCTTCGCCTCCGTGAAGACGAAGAAG
Organism: Bacillota bacterium; assembly: GCA_016281165.1. Lineage (GTDB taxonomy): Bacteria > Bacillota > Clostridia > Peptostreptococcales > Anaerovoracaceae > RGIG2707. The sequence goes on from JAEEIC010000215.1 coordinate 197, forward strand.
GCAAGGGCTAGAGCCAGCAGAAGGCAGAGCGCCCTTTTCGCCCCTTTTCCGAGCTTCGCCAGATAAGGCAGCGCGAAGCGCAGGGCCAAAAGCCCCGCCCCGATGATAACGAAAGCCCAGTTGAACCAGCGCGCCGCGCCGATGATCGAAAGGACGGACGCCCCGTATAATACGCATAAGACAGCCAGGCCCGTCAGAAGCGCTCCCGCTCTTTTCATCTCATCCCCCCGCCTTTAAGCTCAGGTCCTGGCCGGATATTTCTTCGCCAGCCAGATGGTGATGAGGAAATCGGCGACGAGCACGACGCCGGAGAGGGTGAAGGTGATGGCGTAGCCGCCGGTCGCGTCTATCAGGGTGCCCCAGATCATGGCCCCCACGCCGACGCCTATGTCCCAGCAGATGAGGTAGGTCGAATTGGCCGTGCCGCGGCGCTTTCTGGTGACGCCGTTGAGGGTCAGCACGCTGAGCATGGGATAAGCGAGGCCGCAGCCCAGGCCGTCGAAGGCGGCGCAGAAATAGAGCATGGCGGGAGTCTTCGCCAGGGGTATCATCATGTAGCCGGCGGCGGTGATCAGTATGCCCAGCATGATGGTCCTGTAGACGCCCATGCGCTCGCAGAGCCTGCTGGATACTATCCTCGTGAAGATCATGAAGGCCGCCTTGAAGGTGAAATAGACGCTGACGCCGGCGAGGCTCACGCTCGCCGTATAAAGGGCCAGGAAATTGCTGATGGAGGCGGAGCACAGCGCCATTATGAACATGATCAGGGCCGCGGGAAGAGATCTCTTCTCGAAATACTTCCAGACGCCCTTGTATTCCTCCTCCTCGCCCAGAGCCTCGTCCTCGGCCTTCGCCCGCTTGATATAGGCGGGGTCGCTCTCGTACCTTAAGGAGCTCACGATCACGAAGCAGGCGATCATGGGCGCGAGGCAGGCCGAGAAGGTGACGGTGGGGCTGATGGCGATGAGGGCGATGCCTATGGCGGGCCCGATGGCCTGGGAGACCGAATTGAAGAGGCCCGAGTAGCCTATGCCCTCGACGAACCTGTCCCTGGGCAGCACGTCGGCGAACATGGTCGTGTAGGTGATGTTGACGGTGGAATTGCCCAGGCCGTGCATCATGCGCCCGAAGATGATTATGATCATGCCCACGCTCAGGACGAAGCCTCCCGGCAGGGAGATCTCGGCCATGAAGCGCGATTCGAAGAGGACCACCAGCAGGCATCCGACTATGCCCACGGCGACGAAGGCGGCGCCCAGCAGGCCCACCTTGCGGCGGCTGCCGCTGTCGACCAGGCGGCCGGCGACGAAGCGCATGACCATGGAACAGGCGGTGAAAAGAGTCGCCACCGTGCCTATGGCCGTGGCGCTGAAGCCCCTGGAATCCAGGAATATCGGGAATATGGTCTGCAGGACCTGCAGGGACGTGGCGGAAAAGAACCTCGCCATGCCCACCCGGATAAAGTCCCAGGTCCAAAGCTTTGAACGCGCTGCCTTGGCTTCTTCCATAAAGTCCTCCTGCCTGCGGAAAAAATGTCTGCCTGTATTTTACACCCTCAGGCGCGGGCTTTACAAGCCGGGGCTACTTCTTTATGAACCTCGGGTCGTCGAGCCTGCCGTTCCTGACGGTGTCGATGATGGCGGCGATATCGGTCTCGGTGAGGTGCCTGACCGTCCTTAAGGGATTTACCGGCTCGCCGGCGAGATAAGCGGCCCGCCAGACGGCTTCCTTCGCTGCCATGGCCTCCGCCTTCTTGAGCATCTCCTCAAAGCCCTCGGGAGGGAGCACCACCACTCCGTCGGCGTCTCCCAGTATGATGTCGCCGGGATGGACGACGGCTCCGCCACAGCTTATATCGACGTCGCTCTCGCCCGTCAGTCCCCATACGTTGTTGGTCACGCAGGAAAAGCCGGCGCAGAAGACCGGGAAATCAGTTATGGTGCGCAGCATCACCGAATCGGTCGCGGGGCCGTCGACGATGATGCCGGCCAGGCCCTTCGCCCTCGCTCCTCTGGCCACGAACTCGCCCACCGGGGCGTAGGTCTCGTCGCCCGCCTTGTCGATGACGATGACGCTGCCGGCCGGGGCCTCCTCTATGGCCTTGTACATGGCGTAGGAATCCTTGCCGTATATCCGGCAGGTATAGGCGGGGCCGCAGATCTTCATCCCCGGATCGACGGGCTTGATCTTTGGCGCCATGAAGCGCACCCCCGGGAAATGGCCGTAGGCGGCCGGATCGGTCTTAAGGAAACGTTCTCTCAATTCTTCATTCCACATTTTTCTGCTCCTTGACACGCGGATATCGTTTAATAAATATTAACACGGCGCGCCCCCGCTGCCAAGAGGAGGCCTTTGCTCCGCCCCGGGCTGAATTGTTGTTTAAATATACAATTACGGCGCTCCCCTCCTCTTGACCGGCTCCCGCCTCTCTGGTTTATACTTATATCGTACGAAAGATCTGAGGCTCTGCCCGGCGTCTCCCGCGGCAGGGCTCCCCGCGAAAGGAGAACTTTATGAAAGATCATAACGACACCTATACGCTGCCTAACGGCGTGGGCATCCCCTGCATAGGCTACGGCACCTGGAAGACTCCCGACGGCGACGTCGCGGTGAACGCCGTCGTGAACGCCATCGAAGCGGGCTACCGCCACATAGACACGGCCCAGGGCTACAGGAACGAGGCCAGCGTAGGCAAAGCGATAAAGCTCAGCGGTATCCCCAGAGAGGAGCTCTTCATCACGACCAAGCTCCACAACAACAATCACAGCTACGAGCTGGTGATGAAGTCCTTCGAGGAGTCCCTGGAGAAGCTGCAGCTCGACTATCTCGATCTTTTCCTCGTCCACTGGCCCAACCCGATCTCGGTGAGAGACCGCTGGGAGGAAGCCAACGCCGGCATGTGGCAGGCGATGGAGGAGCTCTACGAGGCCAAAAAGATACGCGCCATCGGCGTCAGCAACTTCTGCCCCCGCCACATGGAGGCGCTCCTGAAGACCGCGAAGATCGTGCCCATGGTCAACCAGATCTTCCTCGCCCCCGGCGAGACCCAGGAGGAGACCGTGGACTGGTGCAAAGAGCGCGGCATCGTGGTCGAGGCCTACAGCCCTCTGGGCAACGGCCGCATCTTCGAGGTGCCCGAGATGAAGGCGCTGGCGGAGAAGTATCAGCGCTCCGTCGCCCAGATCTGCATCCGCTGGAGCCTGCAGCGCGGCTATCTGCCCCTGCCCAAGTCCGTGACTCCCTCCCGCATGGCGGAGAACCTGAAGGTCTTCGATTTCGAGCTCGACCCGCAGGACGTACAGATGATCGCCGATCTCAAGGGCTGCGTAGGCTTCGCCGCGGATCCCGACCAGATCACCTTCTGATGAGCGCGTCTTCCGCCTCCGGCTGTGGTATAATGGCGTAAAGACGGCAGTCAGCGCTCCTGTTTGATCAGAGAAAGGAAAATATATGGAAAAGATCGGTTTTATCGGCGTCGGCATCATGGGAAAGAGCATGGTGCGCAACTTGATGAAGGCCGGGTATGAGGTGGATATCTTCGCCCGCCATCCGGAGAAGGTCGCGGACGTGGTATCGGAAGGGGCCGCGCTCCACGATTCCATCGCCTCCTGCGTCAAGAAAGCGGACGTCGTGATCACCATCGTCGGCTTCCCCGCGGACGTCGAGGAAGTCTACTTCAAGGAAGGGAATATCCTTGACAGCGCCAGGCCCGGCGCCGTGCTCATCGACATGACCACCACCAGCCCCACCCTGGCGGAAAAGATATACGCGGAAGGAACGAAGAGAGGCCTCAAAGTCCTGGACGCCCCCGTCACCGGCGGCGACACCGGCGCCAGGAACGGCACTCTCTCGATACTGGTCGGAGGCGACAGGGAGCTCTTCGAGCAGTGCCTGCCCATCTTCAAGGCCATGGGCACCACCATCACCTATTTCGGCCCCGCCGGCTGCGGACAGCACGCCAAGCTGGCCAACCAGATCATGATCGCCGGCTGCCTTTCCGGCGTCTGCGAGGCCCTCACCTACGCGGAAAAGAAGGGGCTCGACCTCACGACCCTCTTCAACGCCGTCTCCAAGGGAGCCGCCGGCAGCGCCCAGCTCAACTCCTTCGGGCCCAAGATCATCGCCGGCGACGACGCTCCCGGCTTCTATCTCAAGCACCTGATCAAGGACATGAAGCTGGCCGACGAAGAGGCGCAGCTCTCGGGCCTCTCCCTCAACATCCTGCGCCAGGCCCTGAGCCAGTACCAGGAGCTCGAGGCCAAGGGCATGGGCGACCTGGGCACGCAGGCCCTCATCCACTATTACAGAGACTGATAAAGGCATAAAAACGAGCCGCGGGAGCTTTGACGCCCCGCGGCTTTTGCTTGCTTTTTATTCCCACTCTATCCCGTAGACCTTTTTCAGAGCCTCGCCCAGTCTCGCCGACAGGCCTATCCGGTAGAGGTTCTTTATTTGCAGACCGCCGCCCCTCTCCTCGCTGCGCAGGTCTCCGCTGCCGTCGACGAACCAGCGCGCGGAGCGCCC
>JAEEIC010000216.1 GCA_016281165.1 Bacillota bacterium
CATATCGCCCAGGTCTTCTCCTGCTCGGCCTTGCGCTCGAGGTTCATCTCCTTCATGGCCAGGGCCACGCGGCCGAGATCCTCGCTGGGGCTGCCGTCCTGCCTGACGCCGCTGAAGAGCTCCACGCCCGTGGAGGCGGAGCCCATGCGGCCCAAAGCGTTGATATTGGGGGCGATGAGATAGGCGATGCGGTCGGAATCTATGGTCTTGTCCTCATGGTCGAGCACTCTGAGCAGCGTGGCGAGGCCCGGCCTGCACCTTCTGTTTATGAAGTCGAGACCGTATTTGACCAGGGTCCTGTTCTCGCCTAAAAGAGGGACCACGTCGGCCACGGTGGAGATGGCGACCAGGTCGAGCTGGCGGTTGAGGAAGCTCTTGGGGAAGCGTTCATCCCCTCTCGCGCTCAGGGTCCTCTGCAGGGCCTGGGCGAGCTTGAAGGCGACCCCGCAGCCGGAAAGATCCTTGAAGGGATACGCGCTGCAGGCTCTCTTGGGATTGATGAAGAGGCAGCCCAGATCGAGGCTCTCGTCGGGAGTGTGATGGTCGGTCACTATGACCTCCATCCCCAGGCTCTTCGCCAGGGCGAGCTCCGCGGGGGAAGTGCTGCCGCAGTCCACGGTGATGAGCAGCTTCGCACCCGTCGCCGCGACCTTCCTCACCGCGGTCTCATTGAGGCCGTAGCCGTCCACGAAGCGGGACGGCACGTAATAAGTGAGATCCTTGAAGATGAGGCCCAGAACGCCCACAAGAAGAGACGTCGACGTCACGCCGTCGGCGTCGTAATCGCCGTAGATGCAGACCTTGAGGCCCTTTTCCGCGGCGGCGAGTATGGTATCGACGGCCTCCTTCATGTCAGGCAGCAGGAAGGGATCGTAGGTGCTCTTCGGCCTGGAGGACAGAAAATCCTCCATGTCCTTCTCTTCGACTCCCCGCCTTCTCATGATGCCGGCCAGCGCCGGGTCTATCCCCGGCGCCGCCGCGCTGAGTCCGTCTTCTTTATCGAGTATTATCCATTCAGCCATTATCTGGAAACGTATTCGAGAGGATTCTTGTATTCGCCGTTGATCCTGACCTCAAAGTGCAGATGAGGCCCGGTCGACATGCCGGTGGAGCCGACCAGGGCTATCACCTGGCCCCTCTTGACCTTGGCTCCCTTGCTGACCAGCAGCTTGCTGCAGTGCGCGTAGAGGGTCACTATCCCGCCGCCGTGGTCGACCATGACCATATAGCCGTAGCCGCTGTTGTAGCAGGCGCTCATGACCGTTCCCGCGTTGGCCGCGACGATGTTGGTCCCGGACGCGGCGGCGATGTCTATGCCTGTGTGGAACTTTATCACTTTAAGTATGGGATGGAGCCTGTTGCCGAAGGGCGAGGAGACGTATTTGCTGGCGGAGGCCGGCCACTGCATGGCGCCGCCCACGTAGGACTCGGCGGTCTGCAGCTTGATGATCTCGGCGGTCAGGGCCTTGGCCTCGTCGTTGAGCTTGTCGATCTGGCGCTCCAGCTCCCTGTTGTCGGCGTCGACGGCCTTCTTCTTGGCGGCCAGCTCGGCCCTCTTCTCATCGAGGGCGGCCTTCCTGGCCTCCATCTCCTCTTCTTCCCCGATCAGCTTTTCCTTGAGGGCCTGGAGCTCCTCCTTCTTCTCGACGATGATGCCGTAGACCCCCTCCATCTCCTCGAGCAGCTCGGTGTCGCTCTCGTAGATGCGCTGCACCATGTCCATGTTGGTCATGAACTCGCTCATGGAAGAGGAGCCGAAGAGCACGGCCAGCATGCCGGTGTCGCCGTTCTTGTACATGGCGCGCAGCCTTATGCGCAGCTCCTCGTTCTGCCCGTCGATCTCTTCCTGCTGTTTGTTGAGCTCTTCTATCTTTTCGGCGATCAGGGCCTTGGTGTCGTTGATCTCCTTCTGCTTGTCGTTGATCTCCACCTCCTGGGCGTAGATCTGGTTCTCCATGTCCTTGATCTGGGCGGAGAGGGACTTCGACTCGGCCTTGCCGTCGGCGAGGGCGTCCTTCGCGTCGTCTATCTTGTCGTTGACCCCGGCCAGCTCATTCTTCTTGCCCTTGACGGCGGCGGAATCGCCGCCGGCATATACCGGGGGCATGGAGCCGGCCAGCAGCAGGACGCACAAAAGCAGAGCGGCAGCGCTCCTCATCCCCTTTTTGATCCTTATCTTCTTCATCTTTATTCCCCTTTGTTCCCCTGTATTGATCATTTCGGCCCGCTTATGACGGCGAGCAGAGATCTGCGCCTCATCGCTGACTGCCAGCCGCCGCGGGTCCTGTCACCAGGGCACCTTCCCGCATCCCCTCGCTTGCGCTCGGGGCGCGGGCGCCCTCCCTGGCGCCACCCGCTGACTGCGCGGATCAGACCTGCGATTTTCAATGTATCAGTTCATTTGCCCGCGAGCCGGCATGCGCTGCCTGAAGGGACCATCGCGGGTCGCGGCACTTAGCGACTGGCGAGCCGCAGGCGAAGACAGAGCTTAGTGTCCGCTCGGGGCACCCGCGCTGAGCGGGAGCGTGTCCCTGAAGGCATGCGTATGACGGCGAGCAGAGGCCTTTATACCTTCAGGAAGCGCCTCATGGAGATGATGCTCCCCACGGCGCCGATGCTGATCCCCAGGGCCATGAATATCCAGGCCAGGTTGGTGATCATGAAATCGGCCTCCACCAGATTGCTCGAGAAGAGCTTGAGGGCCTCGTCGCCGAAGAACTCGCTGACCCTCATGTAGGCGTAGGATATCGCCCCCAGGGCTATCCCCGCCGATATCGCGCCGATGAGCATGCCCTCTATCAGCATGGGGCCTCTCACGAACCAGTTGGTCGCCCCCACGTACTTCATGATATTGATCTCGGCCTCGCGCGACATGACCGCCAGCTTGATGGTGCTCGAGACCACGACGATGGAGACCACGATGAGGAAGAGTATCATGACGAAGGTGACCTTCTGTATAGCCTCGGAGATGCTCAGCACCTTGTTGACCTCGTTCTGATAATACCTGACGTCCTCCACGCCTATGGTCGTCTTGGCGACCTCGGCGACCAGGGAGCCGCCCTCAAGGCCCGAGAGCTTGATCCTTAAGGAATTCGGCAGCGGATTGTCCGAAAGAGTGTCGAGGAGATAGGCCTTGTCGCCCCAGCGCTCCCTGAACTCTTCCATGGCCTGGTCCCTGTCGACGTATTCTATGCTCTCGACCTCGCCGAGCGTCGAGAGGGTCCTGGCGATCTCCTGGGCGTCGGCCTTGGTGGTGTAATCCTCGAGGAAGACCTCTATGGTGTCGAACTCCCCTTTGATATTCTCCGTCATGTTGTTGACGTTGACGGTGAGGAAGAAGAAGACGCCCAGTATCATGAGCATGGCCGAGATGGAGAGTATCGACACGAAGCTCATGACCTTGTTCCTGAATATCTGGAAGAAGGCCTCTTTTATGGAGTGTATAAGGCCCCTAAACATCGTATCCGTATTCTCCTTCCTGAGAATCCCTGACTATATGGCCCCCGTCTATGGCGATGACCCTTCTGCCCATGCGGTCGACTATGTCCTTCGCGTGGGTCACCATCACCACGGTGGTGCCTCTCCTGTTTATCTGCGAGAGCAGCTTCATGATCTCCCAGGCGGTGTCGGGGTCGAGATTGCCGGTGGGCTCGTCCGCGATCAGCAGCTTGGGATTGTTGACCACGGCCCTGGCGATGGCGACCCTCTGCTGCTCGCCCTGCGAGAGGGTCTGGGGCAGCTGGTCGGCCTTGTCGGCTATGCCCATGATGGAGAGCACCTGGGGGACCGTCCTCTTGATGGTCCTGCGGGTGCTGTGGACCACCTCCATGGCGAAGGCCACGTTCTGATAGACCGTCTTGCCCGGAAGCAGCCTGAAATCCTGGAAGACCATCCCCATCTGCCTTCTCAGCTCGGGTATCCTGCGCCGCGAGAGCCTGGTGATATCCTGGCCGCCGACGAATATCCGGCCGGAATCCGGCGACAGCTCCTTGGAGATCAGTTTTATAAATGTGGATTTGCCCGCCCCCGACGGGCCCACGAGAAAGACGAAATCGCCGTCGGCGATGTCCACACTGACCCCGTCGATGGCTGTGATATCGTCATATCTTTTTGTCACGTTCTCGAATCTGATCAATTTGTCCTCCCCTGATGAGCGCTCCCCAAAAGCGCAGACTCCTTAACCGACTAAAGATTATATCATATTTTTCCCAATTTCGAAACAGTTTCGGCGCAGTTATGCGCATTTCGGGCGCCCGCTCCCGCGGGGCGGGATCCGCCCTATTCCCTGATGCAGTCGCTGCCGAAGACCCTTCTGGCCGACTCGTAGAAGCCCTCGCAGGGATCCACCCACAGCTCGTAGCCCAGCCGGTATTTTTTGCCCGTCGACATCATCATTATGGCCACCGGCATGTCGCCCCTGAAGTTCCTGGCGATGCTCTTGAAGGCCTTGAGGCCTTCGTTCTCGCCGTAGGCCTGGGGGATCACGATCTTGATCAGCTGGTCCTTGGGCCGCGGCGGCGCGGGGGCCTCGTTCTTTCTGGAGCCGGACTTGAGCGGCCCGCTGTAATCGTCGAGCAGTATGATCTTCTCCGCCAAAAGCTTGGGCACGTCGTCCTTCAGGTCGAGCTTGCCCCTCACCACGATGACGTTGTCGTTCTCGATGAACTGGCGGTCGAGCTCGAAGGTGCGGGGGAAGACCACGACCTCTATGGTGCCGAAGAGGTCCTCGAGGGTCATGAAGGCCATCATCGAGCCCTTCTTGGTCACCATGGTCTTCTTCTGGCTGATGAGGCCCGCCATGGTGCAGTAGGCCCCGTCCTTTATGGCCTCGTCCTCTTCGGGCTCTTCTTCCTCTCCCGCCTCGGCCTCGAGGTCCGCGTTCTCCTCCGAGTGCCTGGCGGCGTAGGCGGCCAGCCTCTCGGTGTCCATGTCGGTGATCTTCTTTATGGTCTCGGCCACGTCGTCGAGCGGATGGCCGGTTATATACACGCCCAGCATCTCCTTTTCCATCGCCAGGAGCTCCTGCTTGGGGAAGTCCTCCGCCGGCGGCAGCCTCCTGTCCAGATGCAGGGATTCAGAGACTCCGGCCATCGAGAACATCGAGATCTGCCCGCTGAGCGTCTCCTTGGCGGAGCTCTGGGCGCCGGCGACGAGATCGCCTATCACGGCCAGCTTCTGCGCGCGGTTGCCCGGGAAGCAGTCGAGGGCGCCGGCCTTTATCAGGGCTTCGAGCGCGCCCCTGTTCATCAGGTGCACGTCGAGGCCGTCCACGAACTCGAAGATGTCGCGCGGCGTCTTGCGCTGCCTGGCGGCGATGATCTCCTCGACTATGGCTTCGCCCACGTGCTTGACGCCCAGAAGGCCGTAGCGTATCTGCCCGTTCCGGGCCGAGAACTGCTTCTCGCTCTCCAGCACGCTGGGCGGGAGCGTCGGTATGCCCATCTCCTTCGAATTCCTGATGAGGCCCGCCACGGCGTTGCTGTCGGCGGGATAGGTCATGAGGGAGGCCATGAACTCGGCGGGGTAATGGTACTTGAGCCAGGCGGTCTGATAAGCGACCACGGCGTAAGCCGCGGCGTGCGATTTGTTGAAGGCGTAGGCCGCGAAGCTGGTCATCTGGTCGAATATGGTGTTGGCGGCCTGCTCGTCGATGCCGTTCCTGATGCAGCCGGGGACGTCTATGCTGCCGTCGTCGTTGAGCTTGCCGTTGATGAAGTATTCCCTCTCCTTGGCCATGACGTCGGCCTTCTTCTTGCTCATGGCGCGGCGCACGAGGTCGGCCCTGCCGTAGGAATAGCCGCCCAGGAGCCTCACGATATCCATGACCTGCTCCTGGTAGACTATGCAGCCGTAGGTAGGAGAAAGTATGGGCTCGAGTTCCGGGGTGAGGTATTTTATGGTCTCGGGATTCTTCTTCGAGGCTATGTATGTGGGGATGGAGTCCATGGGGCCCGGCCTGTAGAGGCTGATGCCTGCGATGAGGTCTTCCAGACAGGTGGGGCCGAGGTCCTTCATGAAGCCCGTCATGCCGCCGGATTCGAGCTGGAATATGCCGGTGGTGTTGCCGGAGGCGATGAGCCTGTAGACTCCTTCCTCTTCGTAATCTATCTTCTGCAGGTCTATGTCAAGCCCTGTGTTCTGCTTCACCATCCTCAGGCACTCGCGTATGGCCGTGAGGTTGCGCAGACCGAGGAAATCCATCTTCAGGAGACCCAGGTGCTCGATCTCGGTCATGGTGAACTGGGTGGCGAGGCCCCTGTCGGTCATGACGAGGGGGACGAAGCTGTCGACGGGGGCGGGAGCCACCACGACGCCCGCGGCGTGGGTGGAGGAGTGCCTCGCCAGGCCCTCGAGGACCTTGGCGGTATCGACCACGTGCTTTATCTGCGGATCCTCATCGTAGACCTTCCTGAAGTCGGGGCTCTCGGCGAGAGCCTTGTCGAGGGTGATCTTGAGGTCTTCGGGTATCATCTTGGAGATCTCCAAAGACCTGCTGAAGGGCACCTCCATGACCTTGGCCACGTCCTTGAAGACGGCCCTGGCCTTGAGGGTACCGAAGGTGCTGATCTGGGAGACGTTCTCGACTCCGTAGTGCTGCTTGACGTAATCTATGATCTCGCCCCTGCGCTCCACGCAGAAATCCATGTCGATATCGGGCATGCTGACCCTCTCGACGTTGAGGAAGCGCTCGAATATGAGCCTGAATTTGATGGGATCGATGTCGGTGATCTCCATGCAGTAGGTGGCGATGGAGCCGGCGGCGGAGCCTCTTCCCGGGCCCACCATGATGCCGTGGCCCTTGGCCCAGTTGACGTAGTCCCAGACTATGAGGTGATAGCCAACGTAGCCCATCTTCTCTATGGTCTGGACCTCGTAGCGCATGCGGGCCTTGAGCTCCTCGGATACGGTGGGAGCCAGGGCCTCCATGTCTTCGGGAGCGGTCTTCGGGGCCTTCCTGAAGGCCGAGGCCAGGGGCTCGGTGGTCCCGTAGCGGTGCTCCAGGCCGGACCAGCAGAGGTACTCGAAGTAGGAGTTCTCGCTGTAGCCCTCGGGCACCTGGAAGACCGGTATGTGGTACTCGCCGAACTTGAACCTGAAATCGCACTTGGCGGCGATCTCCATGGTGTTGTCGAGAGCCTCGGGGACGTCCGCGAAGAGCTCTCTCATCTCCTCCTCCGACTTGAGGTAGAACTGGTCGGAGCCGAAGCGCATGCGTTTGGGGTCGCTGAAATTGCTCTTGGTGCCTATGCACAGGAGCACGTCGTGGGCGGCCGCGTCCTCGCGGTTTATATAGTGGACGTCGTTGGTGGCGATGAGGGGGATGCCGGTCTCCCGGGAGAGGAGCTTGAGGCCTCTGTTGACCTTGACCTCTTCCTCAAGGCCCTGATCCTGCAGCTCGAGATAGAAATTGCCCTCGCCGAAGATGTCGAGCAGCTCGAGAGCTTCTTTTTTCGCCCCTTCGCGGTCGTCGAGCATGAGCAGCTGCTGGACCTTTCCGGCCAGGCAGGCGGAGGTGCAGATGAGCCCCTCGCTGTGCTCCCGCAGAAGCTGCTTGTCGACTCTGGGATGATAATAGAAGCCTTCTTCATATGCCCTGGAGACTATCCTGATGAGATTGCGGTAGCCCTGCTCGTTCTTCGCCAGCAGCACGAGATGGCCCGACTCCCTGTCGAGGGCGGCGTCCTTGTCGAAGCGGGACCTGGCCGCGGTATAGACCTCGCAGCCGATGATGGGCTTGATGCCCTGCTTCTCGCACTGCTCGAAGAACTGCACGGCGCCGTACATCACGCCGTGATCGGTGATGGCGAGGGCAGTCATGCCGAGCTCCTTCGCTCTGGCGACCAGCTTGTCTATGCGGGCAGCCCCGTCCAGAAGGCTGTATTCTGTATGTACATGAAGGTGTGTGAAGGCCATTTATCTTTCCGCTCCAAAGATGCTATAGATAAATGATTATACCATAAATAGGGGCAATGGTGTGAACATTGCCCAAAATACTGTGATATTTATGTGAAGAACAAACGCGGGGATCCTTTCGGTCCGCGGCTGCCGGCAGCCGGCGAAGGATCGTAGGTGCCCGCCGCGTTCCGCCGCCCCGTCGCGCGTATCTGCCGGGCCTGCAGGCAGGATCTGCCGGGCCGTCATACGCATGCCCTCAGAGACACGCTCGCGCTCAGCGCAGGTACCCCGAACGGACACTATGCTCTGTCTGCGCCTGCGGCTTGCCAATCGCGCGAGACCTAACCCTGCGACTGACCGCAGGGCAGAGCAGCGGTAGGTCCGCTGGCAGAACGCTCGACGCTTTAGCGGCGTCAGCGTTTACGGCTCAAGTGCCGCGACCCGCGATAGTCCCTTCAGACTGCGCATGCCGGCCCGGACAAGCGGGTCTAAGTCTGTTCGTCCCGCCCTGCCATCGCCGCGCCCGAAGATACTCTGCTTAGACGCCCCTCAGGCATGCGCTCTTCTGTTCCGGACGGAAAGACGCGGGGCCTTACGAATATCAAAACAGCCATGCGCTGCCCGCTGCGCAGTCCAATGTGTTTTTTTCCGGGCCAGAAGGATAAAATGACACAATAGATCGGCGTATTTGCCATTTTACCAGCCCGTCTTTACGTATGATCCCTGAATTTAACCGTAATTCAGCTTCTCTTGGCCACGATCCGGCGGATCATCGTGTCATACAGGCGCGTTTTTCCCCTTTATGACAGGATACGAGCGAAAATATGTGTTTTTTCTGCGGGAGATCTTGAAATACGACACAATGGGCTGCGCGGGAGGGTGACGGCAGCGCGTCATCCGGCCCATGGAGCTTCGGCAGCGATGACGAAAGACCCGCAGGCGAGACACAGGAGCGGTCTTGCTCTGAAGAGCCGCGGATCATCGCAAAGCATCGAACGATACAGAGGACCGGATCTCCGCGGGACAGCGTATCGCCGGCATTTTGACGCTCTTTTACCCGGTCTGCCGATAATAAAACGTCAATGCCGCGGAGAACAAAGCTGACAGCCGGTCAGATATAATGAGATGGCTTCATTGGCTTCGTTCTTCCGGCGGCGTATACGTTGTCAAACGAGCAGGGAGATGTCGAGTTGTCCGCAGCCGGAAAGGAGCTCCCTTACCGCGGCCTTGATGATCTCAAGCCCGCCCTCTCTGTTGCTCTCGATGTTGAGGGGCATGAGAGGCTCGTGCAAGGATTTTCTGATCAGGAACCAGCCGTCGCCGTGCGCGCTGTCGGCCTTGACCCTGACGCCCTCGTAGTTGGGGAGCTCGAGGGAAAGGCCCTCCGCTCCGCCCTGCTCTACGCTCTCCTTAAGGCCCTTGAGCACAGCGTCCGCGTAGGAAGCGAAATCGGGAGCCTTTACGGGAAGCCTGAATTCGGCCGCCTCGGCGGGCTCCTCCAGACGAGCGATGCAGCTCTCTATGCTTAAGCCCTGCTTTTTGAGCAGCGCGGCCTTCACCACTATGCGGGTCGCCAGATAAGCCCCGTCGTCGAGGAAATAGTTCTCCCTCATGGCCGCGTGGCCCGAGGTCTCGATGGCGAGTACGCAGTCCTCCCCCGCGGCGTTGAGCTCGAGGCCCTTGTCGATGACGTTCTTGTAGCCCCTCTTGTAGCGCAGATGCGAAAGGCCCATGGCCTTGAGGAAGTCCGCCAGCTGGCTGCTGGTGATACTGTCGGTCACGATGACCGCCCCCGGATGGCCCTCCGAGGCCAGCATGGCGGCGAGGGCGACGATGGCGTTGCGGTCTATGGCCTTCGCGTCCGAGCCCACGGCGGCCGCCCTGTCCACGTCGGTATCGAAGATGATGCCCAGATCGGCCCCGCTCTCCTTCACCGCCTCGCATACGGCCTGCATGGCCGCCTTGTTCTCGGGATTGGGCTGGTGGTTGGGGAAGCTGCCGTCCGGCTCAAGATAGCGGCTGCCCGCGCAGTCCGCGCCCAGGGGCTCCAGCACCCTGCTCACGTAGAAGCCTCCGGCGCCGTTGCCGGCGTCGACCGCCACGCGCAGGCCCGAAAGAGGCTTTTCGTCTTCCGAAGCGCCCAGGCCTTCGCAGATGACCTTCCTCAGGTGCGCGCAGTAAAGATCCATCAGGGGGAAGGGGCTTGAAGAGCCTTCTCTTCCGACGCTTCCGTCCTCAAGGCCCTCGGCCAGGGCGATGAGGGCCGCGATATCCTTCTTGCCCAGGCCGCCCTCCCGGGTGAAGAACTTGAGCCCGTTGCGGTCCGAGGGAAGATGGCTGGCCGTGATCATCACGGAGCCGTCGGCCGCGGCCTTAGGGAAGACCGTGGCCATGAACATGGCGGGAGTGGAGGCCATGCCGCAGTCGAGCGTCTCCGCGCCCAGAGCCGCGAGGCCCCTGCCGAAGCATTCCGTGAGCTGCGGGCCGCTGAGCCTCGAGTCCCTGCCGACCGCGATCCTGAGCTTACCGGCGGGCTTTCCCAGCCTTTCGGCGAGCCAGAGCCCGAAGGCCCTGCCCAGATCCTCCGCCGCCCGCGGCGTGAGATCGACGGTCCCGCCTAAGCTGTCCATGGCGACGCCCCTTATATCGCTGCCGTTCTGCAGTCTTTTGTAATCCTTCATCTGTTCTTTACCTCTTCTTATCTCATCTTTCCTCTGCAGGATATCTCAAGCTCCGCCGTCACCTCGTCGCCCTTCACGAGGTAAAGGCTGTCGTACAGATTGCAGACCGGGCAGATATGCACCGGTATCACCCTGAGCTTATCGCCTATGCGGACGGCGTCGTGGAAGGCCCTGTCCTCTATGACCGCGTGCTCGTCGTTCATGCGGTCAATGTGGACTCCCGGGAACTCCTTTATCATGCCGAGGCCCTTTACCGCGCAGATGCCGGCGTTCCTGCTCTGCATGGTGAGGCCCTTGGCGCCCACGTCCAGGACGACGCGCTCCGCCGTGGGCCTGCTCATGACGCAGCAGAGGACCGAAGCGGCGCAGCGGTCCAGGGTGCCTATGGCGTTTCCCTGCGACGCGTCCATGAATATATATGTGCCGGGCCGAAGCTCAGTTATGCCCTCAAGGATAGGTACCCTGTTCATGAAGGTGGGAGTCGCGCCGTAGCTCACGACCGGGCAGGCGAAGCCCCTGTCCCTTGCCATCCGCGCGAACTCAAGAGTCCTCTTCTGGGCGCCCACGGCGATGGCAGTGAGCTCTTCGAGATCCTTCGCCCGGTAGCTGTTGCCGTCGTGCGAGAAGACGCCCCGAAGCTCGACATTCTCAAGGCCTTCGAAGCAGCCGAGCAGGGCCTCGAACTGTTCCTTCGAGACGACCCCGCTCCTTTCTTCGCCGACCTCTATCTCGACCAGGATCTTCGCGGGCTTTTCCGCCCCTCTGAAGACCTCCTCCGCCATCAGCAGCTGCTCGGGGCAGTCGGCGCCGAAGGATATCTCGACGCTCTCGGCCAGCTTTCTTATGCGCTCCATCTTGGCGGGGCTCGCGATCTCGTTGGCGATGAAGATGTCGGAAAGACCGTGGGCCGCCATCACCTCGGCCTCGCCGACCTTGGCGACCGCTATGCCCTTCGCCCCCGCCTTAACGGTCCTTAAGGCGAGCCCGGGGGTCTTGTGGGTCTTGGTGTGGGGCCTTAAGGCGACGTGATTCTCGTTCGCAAAGCCCTGCATGAAGGCGATGTTGGCGTCCATGACGTCTTCGTCGACGATCAGGGACGGGGTATCGAGATCATATATCTTCATTTTTCTTCCTCCCTGAGCTCAGCCACCGCTTCTATCTCCACGCTGCAGCCGAAGTGCAGCTCCGCCACCGGGACCACGACCCTGGCGGGGCGGTGATCGCCGAAGGCCTCCTCGTAGGCGGCGTTGACCTGGTCCCAGAGCCTGATGCCGGCGACGTATACCCGGCACATGACTATATCGGC
>JAEEIC010000217.1 GCA_016281165.1 Bacillota bacterium
AGCCAGCACCACGGTATGCTCCTTTTCGGAGCAGAGGGCGATCAGGCCCTTCAGCTCCTTTTCGAGCAGGTGGGCGACGGCCTGCAGGTCTTCGGAACTCATATTGCCGTAGCTCTTGAAGACGGGCTTTTCGCCGAGCAGGGGCCTTAAGGCCTCCGCCTCCCTGGCCTGGATGTCCTTCTTGAGATCGTAGAGTTCCTTGCGGATCTGGCCGTTCTTCTCCGCAGCCGCTGCCATGCGGGCCTCAAGATCGGGAAGCTCGGCGGAGTACTCGCGGCAGAGCTCGGTGGTGATGCGGGTCCTCTCCATGGCGTCGAGCAGCGCCTCTCTTCCCATCCTGCAGTGGAGCCTCAGCATGCCCTTGTATTTTTCGCTCCTCATGATCCTGATCGAGCCTATCTGACCGGTGGACGAGGGATGGGTGCCGCAGCAGGCGCAGCAGTCGATCATGTCTTCCCCTTCGCCTATGAAGACGACGGAGATGTCCTCGTCGAACTTGATGGCCTTGCGCACGGGCTGGGAGTTGGCCTCTTCCCTGGTGTCGAAGTACTTCGTGAAGACGGGAAGATCGGCCCAGACCGCCTGATTGGCCGCGAGCTCGGCCTCCTTCAGCATCTCCGGGGTGATCTCTTTGAGAGGACTGCCTTCGGGTATGGCCATGTCGATGGTAACGAAACCCGAGCCCATGTGAAAGCCCCTGTTCTCTATGCCCCAGAGCTTCATGAAGCAGCCCGAGAGCACGTGCTCTCCGCAGTGCATCTGCATGTGGTCGAAACGCCTCTGCCAGTCGAGGACGCAGCGGAGCGTTTCGCCGGGCGCGGGAAGGGCCGCGCCTTCAGGAACTTTGAGCCGGTGCCAGACTGCGCCGGTGCTTTTGTCCTCCAGGACCTCGGTGACCTCAAAGCCGCCTATGCTGCCCAGATCGCAGGGCTGGCCTCCCCCCTCGGGGAAGAAGACCGTCTCGTCCAGGGCCGCGAGCACGCTGCCTTTTTCATAGCGCCTGCCCTCCGCTGCGCACTCCTCTTCGGTCACAAGAAGCTTCACCAGCTTCGCCTCGTTCGCTTTGAGATATACGTCCTTTTGATAAAGTCTTACGGTCTTCACCGCGGTTATCCTCCTCCCGCTTCGGCGGCGCCAAGCGTCATATTCCTTTCGCCGCGCGCCGCCTTACGCGAAAGAAATTTCGATTTTTATCTGTGGAAAACATGTGGAAAACGCTCCGGGGCCTGAAACTTCGGGCTTCGCGGGCTTTTTTCGCCGCCGCCTGTGGAAAACTTTCCTCTTGACAAGAAGGGCCGGGTCCGAAACTCCTTGATACGCAAGGCATTTCGGGCTTTCAGCTTTTCAACATGCCGGTGTGTAAAAAACGCGGGAGCTTTCCGCGGAGCGGCCCTTTTTATCGTAAAACTGCCTTGATATCCACTGCTTTCGCCCTGTGGAAAAGCGTTCTCGAACTTGTTCGCAGGCCCTCCGCGGGGCTTTAGGCGGCCGAAAAAGATGCGCCGGCAGGCCCCGCGAAAGCGCCGAATTAATTTCAGCAGTTCTTGAGGTAATCCACCTCTTCGGCGCTGAGCCTGCGGTAGTGGCCCTCGTGCAGATGGCCCAGCATGACATTGCCTATGCTCACGCGCTGAAGGTAGATGACGTTGAAGCCCAGGGCCGCGAACATGCGCCTCACCTGGCGGTTGCGCCCTTCGCTGATGCTTATCCTCACCCGCGAGACAGAGGCCTGCTTTATGATCTCGACCCTGGCGGGACGGGTGGTGTAGCCGCCGATGTCGACGCCCTTTCTGAGGCGCTCGGCCTGGGCGAGGCTGATCTCGCCATCTATGTCGGCGACGTAGGTCTTGAAGACCTTTTTCGAGGGGTGGGTTATGTGGTTGGCGAGAGCCCCGTCGTTGGTCATGATCAGCAGGCCCGTAGTCTCGTAGTCGAGCCTTCCAACCGGAAAGACCCTCACATCGACCTCGGTCATGAGATCGAGGACAGTGGGACGGTCGTGCTCGTCGCTGGTGGTCGTGACGTAGCCGGCCGGCTTGTTGAGGGCGTAGTAGACCAGCTTCTCGCTTCCCTCTATATACCTGCCGTCGACCTGCACCAGGTCGCCTGCCTGAACATCGTATCCGGGCTCCTTCAGCACGGCGCCGTTGACCTTGACCCGGCCCTGCGCTATGAGCTCGTCGGCCCTGCGCCTTGAGCAGACGCCGGCCGACGCTATGTATTTATTGATCCTCATCTTATACCAGGGCGATGTAGCCCGACTTCACCGGGGTGTAGGGCTGTCCTTTGAGCGAATCCCAGACGCAGGACAGATCCTTGTCGTATATCATTATCCTCCTGCCCTTGGGGATGGCGGGGAGCTCCGCCAGCGGGCAGGGTATGCGGTAGATGCGATTCTCCGCTCCTCTCTTCCCGAAGCCCTGGCCCTCGTAGACGGGCAGGGTCTTCACGTCTCTGTAGACGTAGGAATTGACCACACAGTACTCGATGCCGTCCCTCATCTCGAACATGGGGCTGGTGAGGTCTCTGCTGGGGTTGCCCGGGGTCCTGAGGAACCCGGTCGCCCTGTCGTCGTCTATGGGCTTTACGCAGGACTCGAAGAGGCCGTAGATCTCGGTGCCGGCGCTGCTGGAGAAGCTGAAGACCAGCACTCCCTCATAGTCCTTCAGGGTGTTGATCACGAAGCCCGAGCAGATGTCGTTGATGACGATGTCGGTCGGGGTCGCGTCGACGGCGATGTACTTCTTGCCCAGCCTCTTCTTCCAGGCCTTTGAGAGGGGTTTGCCCGCGGTCGCCTTCATGGCCATGGGCGCGGTATTGCCCTCGAAGGTGGAGAGGGCGAAGGAGTCGCCGCCCGCGTCCTCAAAGAAGAGGGTCCTCTCGTCGTTCTTGAAGAGCTTGCCGTCCCAGGCCAGGGGCTTGGTGAGCATCATGAACCTCTTGCGCCTGCCGCGGCTGGTATCCATGGTGATGGAGCAGTTGGCGCCGTACATGTGGAAGTTCAGTATGCCGCTGGGGACGAGCCAGGTGCCGGCGTACTTGTCGACGATCTTCTGCGGCACGGGCTTGGCGGTCTTGTAGATATCGACGCCCTGCTCGTGCATATAGAAGGCGAACATGCGGCAGATGAGCTCCTGGATGTTCTGCCTGCAGTCGTGGGTCTCGGAGATGGTGAGCACGGCGTTGTACTTGGGCAGGACGATGAACTGGGTGTCGAACTGGAAGCTGTTGCCGCCCTTGAGCAGGGCGCCTTCTCCCAGGTCGTAATCGAGGCGGCTCAGGGCGACGGTATCCCAGCCGAGGCCGAACTTGACCGATCTGGTGTCCTTCTTCAGTATGGTATGGCCCTGCATCTTCGCCATCTCGGCCTTGCTCTCTTCGCTGATGATATCGTTCTTCTCGAGGAAGAGCCTGCCGAAGAGGCAGAGGTCCTTCATGCTGGTGGTGTAGCCGGCCCCGCCCTGTATCAGGAGCTTTTCCTGCGGACCCTTGCCCTCGACGACCAGGGGATACTTTGGATTGCAGTTATAGGCGAGCCTGGAGGAGTGAGCTCCGATAGGCTCGGTGATGTGGTCCATGCAGTAATCGCCGTACTTCTCGCCGCTGACCTCGGCCACGACCATCTCGGCCATGGTGAAGCCGTCGTTGCAGTAGACCGAGTACTCGCCCGGATCTGCCTTGAGCCAGCTGTGGGCCATGTAATCGTAGACCCAGTCGTAGTAGGCGTCCTCGGGGGAGGTGTCTGAGACCGAGAAGCCCTTCCACTGGGTGCCGGGAAGGCCGGAGGAGTGGGAGAGGCAGTGGCGCAGGGTGATCTGCTTATATCTCTCGTCGGGCATATAGAAGCGGGGCAGGTACTCGCAGATGGGGGTATCGAGATCGACCTTGCCCTGCTCGACCAGCTGCATCACGGCCACGGTGCAGTACATCTTGGAGACCGAGGCCACGTTGTAGGTGCAGTCGGTGGTGGCGGGCCTGGGCCTTCTGCCGCCGGTGGTGCCGAGGGCGTCGGCCGCGACGATCTCGCCGTCCTTCATGATCGCGTAGGAGATGGAGGTGTACTTCTCGGGAAGTCCGTATGAGAGGATATCGGTAAGCTTTTCTTTCAGGGTCTTCATAGATGCTCCTTTCGCCGCCTGATGAGGGTATTTATCGTTTTACTGATCTTAAACTTTTCGCGGACCGCGGGCGCGGGACGGGGCTGTGAGAGCCTGCCGCGGCGCCATACTTCGCAGTATATACATTTTATAGCTTTCGGGCCTGTCTTTCAAGGACAAGAGCGGCAAAGGCTTAAAACAGCGGTCTTGCCCGGCGTCCCCGCTTATCGTATAATTTATATATATTATAAAAATGGAGGACCTCATGCACGGAATCGAACTCAGCCGCTTCGAAAAGCGCTGTCTCCTCGTAAGGAACATACTGGTCGTCATCTCGGCTTCGCTGTTCATCGTCTCGATACTGCCGATAGAGTCTCTCGCGCACGCGAAGCACGACATCAGCGGCGTCGCCTATCTCATCGGCGCGGGGGCCTACATCGCCGAACTCATCGAGATGTCGGATCAGGAGAAACGCACTCACCCCCACCACAAGCACCGGGTCTTCATGCCCAACGTCTTCGGAGCGCTCTATCTCATCCTGGGGATAGTCCACATCCTGGAATAAAACGAGCCGCCGACATCCGCCGGCGGCCTTTTCTTGCTGTCGTTATTTCCTTTTATTCTGTTTTGACCGTATCTTCGCTCCAGTTCTGCTCCATGAACCTGTGGAACACGGCGGCCGCCTGGCTGCGCAGAGTCGTGCCCCTGGGATCCAGGGTCTTTTCGTCGTGGCCCGTGATGAGGCCGCTGCCGTTGGCCCAGCTCAGGGCTTCTTTCGCGTAAGCGCTTATCTCGCCGCTGTCCTCATAGGAGGAGAGCTCGCCTTCGGCGGTAAGATCAAAGCCCTTGTACTGAGCGTATCTGTACATTATCGCCGCCAGCTGCTCCCTGGTGATGTCCCTGCCGGGCCTGAAGGTCCCGTCGCCGTAGCCGTCGACTATGCCGTTCGCCGCCGCCCAGGCGACCGCTTTTTCGTAATACGAGCCCTCGGCGACGTCGGTGAAGCTCTGCCCCTCTTCCGCCCTGTCCACGGAGATCCCGGGCTCGCCCTCGAGGCGCCAGAGCATGGTGACTATCATCGCCCTGGTGGCGGCCTTCTTCGGGCTGAAGGTATCGGCGGAGGTGCCGTCCATGAGGCCGTTCGCAAAGGCGTAGGATACATCCGCGAAGAACCAGTCGCTCTCGCTCACGTCGCTGAAGGGGAGCTCCGCTGCCGCGGTCTCCGCCGGCGATCCGCCTTCGGGCGGGGTCTGGGGCTGTCCTTCCGCCGGAGCCTGGGGCCGGCCGGCGCTCTGCGCCGCTTCGGGATCCCAGTCGCTCACGCCCGAGAAGCTGTTGACCTTCTTCTCCATGGCGAAGACAGTGTTCGCGCCGCTGAGGTCTGTATTTTCTCCGCCCATGCTGCCGGGCCTTCCCTGCGCGGGATCGAAGCCCTCGGGAAGCTCGGGACGCTCGCCGCTAAAGCTTTCGGGAGGCTCCATACCTTCGGGCCTCTGTCCGCCGAAGCCCCCGGGCCTCATCTGCCCCTGGCCTCCTTCCGGTCTCTGGCCGCCCTGGGGCCCGCCGAAGCGGAAGCGCCCGCCCAGATCGTCAGTACCGGTGTAGCACTGCTGCCTGGCCTCCTCGCTGAAGCCCGTGACCGTGCTCACGTCATAGACTCCCTCGGTCTCGCTGCCCTCGACGTTGCCGCCGATGTATACATAGTATTCCTTTCCGGTCTCTATGCCGGGCGCGGAGACTATGGCTCCGCTGTAGGTCCTGACGTTCGCGCCGGCGACCTCGTCCTTGTCCGGGTCGTAGGCGAAGACGACATTGCCTTCGGTATCGGTAACGATGATGGCTTCGTCGGCGCTCTGATAGCCCGAGAAGCGCAGGTTCATGGCCGCCTGGCCGCCTTCGGCGTCGTCGCCGCTGCTGGCGTAGTCCATGGTTGAGCCCAGGGCGACCACGGTGCCGCCGTAGATATAGGTGCCTTTCTCGGAGTCGATGCCCGAGTCGGACGCGGGCTTGGCCATGGAGATCAGGGTGCCGCCGTTCACGACGACCCAGCCGTTGGAATCGATGCCGTCGCCCTCGCGGCCCAGGCCCGCCAGTATATGCAGGCTTCCGCCGTTCACCGTCAGCACCGAGACGTCGTCTTCGTTCACGTTTATGCCGTCGTCCTGCGAGAAGATATTGACGTTCCCGCCGTTCACGCTCAGGTGCAGCTCGGAGCCGAGGCCCTCGTACTCAGAATAGATGTTGAGCACGCCGCTGCCCTCTTCGCCGCCGCCGATGTTCATGCTGACGTAGGAATATACCGCGCCGTCGAGCTTTCTGGCCTTCTTCTGCAGGGGCACGCTGCCCTCTACCTGCTCGTCGTCGTCCTTGAGCTTGGTCTTGAGCATCCTGAAGACGTTGGCTCCGCTCATGTTGTTCACGCTGCCGTCGGCGATCACTATATTCGCTCCCGCCGCGGAGGTATCGACCTCGGCGCTGTACTGGGCCTTGTCCTCCCAGGTATTGTCGCACTCGTAGGCGCTGAAGAAGACGAGGGCGGGAGCCACGCTGCAGTCCACGCTGACCCCGTTGAGGATAAGAGTGACTTTGGCGTTCTCATCGATGAAGGTCTCGTCCTCATCGCCCAGATCGATCCTGATCTGGCCGTGCCACTCGCCGCTGATCTCGTAGGTGCCGGGCTGAGTGATGTAAAGGACCGCGTTGCCGTAGGCCTCCTCCTCGCTGTGCATCATCGAGGCCGGGACCTCGTCTCCCTGCACCGGCAGGGTGGCGAAGATCATATCGGTATAGCCTTCGGCTGTATAGTAGTAGGCCCATTCCTGCTCGTCGTCATACCTGACCCTGGTGAAGCCCGAGACGTCGAGCTCGGGATAATAATATATGTCGTGGGAGATGTATACCGCGGCGTCCGTATCGGGCTCCTCGCCGGTATAGTACTCCGCGGGACTGTTCTTGACGTCGCTGTGCGCCTCGGATGGATCCGCGTGCCAGACATAGTCGAACTCCTCGGCTTCTTCTCCGTCCACGACCGCGCTGTGGGTCCAGGAACCGTCCTCTTCTGCCGATGAGAGGACTATCACGTGCGTCTCTTCCTCTTCCGCCGCGAACACCGCGGGCGCGAGGCTCAAGATGAGCGCGCAGGAGATGATCAATGATAAGAGCTTTTTCATGGTCTTTCCGCCTTTCTGTTTTATTTGCGAGGATGATATCACAGCGCAAGTGAAGAAAAAACGGACTGAAGATGTAAATATTGTGTAGTTAGGGGCAGGTTTGTGTGATACGATAAAAGCGAAAAGGATCGGTCCTCAGACCAGGACAGCAAGGGAGGTATGAAATGCTTTATCAGAACGCCGTCAGCGCGGCCTTTCTCTACGACAGGCTGGAGGAATTCTTCAAGCCCGAGAGATGCACGGAGATCTTTCCCAAGAAGGGCCTGCAGGAGCACAATACAGAGGTCATAAAAAAGGTCTATACCGCCTGCTTCGCCAGCCTCAGCGTCTTCGACAATATCTTCGCCAGAGACGAGAAGAACGTGATGCTCTTCACCCATCACCCCCTCCCCGCCATGCCGAGCCTGCAGGCGGGCTACGACAGGTCCATACCGAAGGAGTACTTCGACGAGCTCAAAAAGAGGGAGATAAGCTTCTTCTCCTATCACATCCCCCTCGACTGCGCGGGGCCCTATTCCACCGGCGTGAGCCTCTCCAGGGCCATGGGCTGCGAGCCCTACGATTCCTGGTATCCCCAGAACGGGGTCAATATCGGCGCCCTCAACATGAGCTGCTACAAGAACGTTTACGAGCTCAAAAAATGCCTTGAGAACACCGTCGGCCACCGCTGCGCCCTCTACCTCTACGGAGACGAGGAGCTGAGGAACGGGCGCTTCGCCATCATGACCGGCGCCGCCAAGAGCACGGACGCCTACCAGTGGCTGACCGATCTCGACATCAATACCTTCGTGCTGGGCGTCACCAGCCCCACCGTCGACTACACCATAAAGATACACGAGGCGGCGAAGGCCAAGCGCATCAATCTCATCGGCGGGACCCACTACTCCACCGAGAAATTCGCTCCCATGGCCATGTGCCGCTGGTTCAGGCACCTGGGCCTGGACGCCGAGTTCATCCCCGAACCGCCGGTGATGAGCGAGATCTGATAATTTCCCCTAACGCGCGAAAAGACCTCCGGAAGACGCCGGAGGTCTTTTTTTCATTTAAGGGCGGGAAGGCTGAAACCGTACTTCCCCTTCCCGGAAGTTTTCCCGCGGCGCCCCGGACG
>JAEEIC010000218.1 GCA_016281165.1 Bacillota bacterium
AAAAGGAGATACCATGAGCTATAACAGAAAGAACAAGATCCTCGAGATCATCCAGCAGAACGAGGTGGAGACCCAGCAGCAGCTGGTCGAGCTGCTCTCTCAGGCCGGCTTCAAGGCTACCCAGGCCACGGTCTCCAGGGACATACGCGATCTCAATCTGATCAAGACCGGCAGCGGCATGGGCAGGAACCACTACGCCCTGCCTCCTAAGACCGAGAACAAGATCAGCGACAGGTTCAAGAAGATACTCAAGGAGACCATAAGGAGCGTCAGGAGCGCCGAGAACCTGATCGTCGTCCAGACGCTCAGCGGCTGCGCCAGCGCCGCGGCCGAGGCTCTCGATTCCGCCTCCACCGAAGAGATCGTCGGCACCATCGCCGGCGACAACACCATTCTGGTCATAGTCGACAGCAAGGATCACGTCGAGGCGATAGTCAAAAAGATCAGGGAGATAATCGAGTAAAGATGCTCGTCAGTTTAAGCATAGAAAATTTCGCCGTCATCAAGAAGCTCGACGTCGATCTTGATGAAGGTCTGCTGGTCATGACCGGAGAGACCGGCGCCGGAAAATCGGTCATCATCGAGGCGGTGAGCATGGCCCTGGGAGCGAGAGCGGACACCGACCTCATAAGGACCGGCGAAGACAAGGCCGTCGTCACCTTAGTGATAGACGGATCCGACTCGCTTTTGGCAAAGCTCGAAGAGATAGGCGCTCCGGCCGAGCTTCCCGTCATCATCAGAAGAGAGATAAATTCCCAGAGCAGGAGCATTTGCCGCGTGAACGGGGCCATAGTCCCCCTCTCCCAGCTCTCCGCCTTCTGCAAAGGCCTTGCCGATATACACGGCCAGTATGACCATCAGTACCTGCTCGATAAAGAGAACCACCTGAGCGTGCTCGATCTTTACGGGGGAGACGAGCTTGCCGCGGTCAAAATAGAGACAGCGGAGCGTTATTCCGCTTACGCCGCCCTTTCGGGCTCGCTCATGGAGCTCAGAAAGACTCTTTCTGACGCCAAAAGGCAGAAGGAACTGCTGGAATACGAGCTGCGTGATATCCAGAGCGCGTCCCTTAAGCCCCGCGAGGACGAGGAACTGAGCGAGCAGATAGCGGTCATGGAGCATTCCGAGCAGATCTACGAAGCCCTCTCAGCGGCTTATGAAGGTCTTTTCGCATCCGACAGCAGCGCTTATTCGCGGCTCGGCAACGCCGCCGAAGAGCTGGGCGCGATCGAGAGCTTTTCCTCCGAATATAAGAGCTTCTCCGAGACCCTCAAAGATATATATTACCGCACCGAGGATCTGAGGAGCGACCTCAGGCATCTTCGCGACAGAGCCTCCTTCTCGCCCGAAGAGCTGGACGAGGCGATCGAAAGACTTGAGCTCATCAATTCCCTGAAACGCAAGTACGGCGGGAGCCTCGAGGCTGTCATGTCCTACGCGGATAAGGCCAGAGCGTCCCTTGAGACCCTCGAGAGCTCGGACGAAAAGGTGAGAGAGCTCGAAGAGAAGATCCGCCTTGCCCGCGGGCTCTACGACGAGAGCGCCGCCCTGCTCTCTTCTCTCAGAAGAAAAGCCGCCGCGTCTCTTGAGGAAAGAGTGGGAAAGGAACTGTCGGAGCTCAATTTCAGATCAGCCAGGTTCTCCGTCGCTCTTGATAAGGCTCCCGTCTCGGCGCTGGGCGCCGACAGCGCCGAATTCCTCATGAGCGCCAACAAAGGCGAGGATCTTAAGCCTCTGGCCAAGGTCGCCAGCGGCGGCGAGCTCTCGAGGATAATGCTGGCCTTAAAGCGCATCATCGCCGACATCGACGGCATACCGACCCTCATCTTCGACGAGATCGATACCGGCATCAGCGGCGCCACGGCCGGTATCGTGGGAGAAAAGCTCCGGTCCATCTCCAAAGGCCGCCAGGTCATCTGCATCACCCACCTGCCCCAGATCGCGGCCCTGGGCGATCATCACTACCTGATCAAAAAGGAGAGCGGCGAAAAGAGCACCAGCACCACCGTGATCCGCCTCTCGCCCGAAGAAAGGATAGAAGAGCTGGCCAGGCTCCTTTCCGGCACCGAGATCACGGACAGCGCCAGAGCCCAGGCAAAAGAGCTGCTGGGCAGGCGCTGAGACCGACCTTTAAGCAAGGCAAAGCCCCGGGATCGCTCCCGGGGCTGTTTTATTGCTTTGATCTCAGTGTTTATTACAGCAGATCGTTGATCTTGTACATCTTCTCGTTGGTCCTGTTCATGATATCGAAGAAGTACTTCAGGTCCGCCTGGCTCATATCATCGAAGTCGAGGTCTTCAAGCTTGTCGACGAAGTCGGAATACTTATCGATGTATTTGTTGAAGTTGTTCTCTTCCTTGGTCGTATGATCCTCGATATCGTAATCCTTCATGAAGGAGTAGTACTCGTCGATGAAGGTCTCATAGGAGTCGAGGAGGTTCTTGACCGAGGCGGTGAGCTTGTCGGAAGCCGGGCTCTGCTGAGCGGAGCTGCCGGAAGCGCTGCCGGACTTGATGTTGTTGTAGTTGTAGAGATAGTAGATCACGTTGCATCTCGGGCAGTCGGCGTTGAGATCGTAATTGCCGCTGTAGCTGCCCTTGAGCAGGCCGTTGTATTTAGCCCAGTAATAGGCGTCGGTATACCACTTCTCGGCGTTGACGTCCTTCTCGGGCTGGCCCATCGCTCTCCAGATGAAGGTGATGATCTGGGCGTTGGAGCACTTGTTGTTGGGGCTGAAGGTGGTGGCGGAGGTACCGTCGGTAATGCCCTTCTCGTAAGCCCAGAGCACCGGCTTATAGAAGTAATCGCTGGTCTTCACGTCGGTGAAGGGATTCTTGGTGGTCTTGGGCTCGGGCTGACCGACCGCTCTCCAGAGGAAGGTCACGACCTGGCCTCTGGTGGTGGTATCCTTGGGGCTGAAGGTGGTCTTGGTGGTCCCGTCGGTCACCTGCGGCTTGGCGTTGTAGGCCCAGTCCACGGCGTTGTAGAAGTAATCGCTGGTCTTCACGTCGGTGAACGGGAGCTTTGCCGAGACCTTCGAGGCGTCATAGTATCCGCAGACGGTGCAGTAGCCGTCGCTGCCGAAGGTATGCTCTTCCTTGTCGATGACGGAGCCGCAGCTGCATTCCTTCCAGTGATACTTGCTGGTATACTTGCCCTCGTATTTGTGGGTATGCGCCTTCTTTTCGACCTCGTCGAAGGTGTATTCGCATACGACCTCGCTCTCGTCGGAATCGGTGACCTTGCACTTGTATCCGTTGAGGGTCACGTAAGGATCCTCGTCGAAGCTGTAGCCCTTGGAGGCCTTGACGGTGATCTCTACGGTGTATTCCTCGCCCTCTTCGGCTTTGCCGGTATACTCGTCGTCATCATAGTACCAGACGGTCTTGCTGACGGTATATCCCGGCGCCTTGTCGGTCGTCTTGTTCGTGTTCCTGGCGTTGGCCAGCTTCACTCCGTCTTCGGGCTCGTCGATAAAGAGCTTGATGGTCTCGATCTCGCTGTCTTCATCGTAGTCGTCGAACACGACCTCGATGCGGACAGAGCTGGCGGGCATAACGAAGGTGTAGTAATTATCGGACTGAGTCTTGATGTTGACCTTGTCGTCATCGGAATCATAGACCCTGATCGATTCCAGATCGACCTTATTGCCGGGAGCGGTGAGCACCCTTACGGTCTCGCCGGATTCGGCGCTGTCCTGTACGCTGACGTTGCCGGTGCCCTTGATGACGGTCTTGATCCTGAATTCGAGGCCGTCCTCGTCGAGCTTGTACTTTCTGCAGTTGTTCTCGATCTCGGTGAAGCTGCCGCCGGAGACCTCCTGTTCATAGACCTTGCTGTCCTCCAGGTAAACGGTCTGGTTGAAATCTCCGCCGGTGATGGTGTTGTAGTTGTTCACGGGGACATCGAAGGTTCCGCCGGAGATGATGGCGTAGTTGTTGAACTCGTCGCTCTTGCCGCCCTTGAAGGTGCCGCCCTTGACCTCGCTCTCCTGGTAATCATCATCGCTGCTGTCGCCGTTGACGAAGGATCCCTCGAAGGTACCGGTCACCACGAGGCCCAGATTAGTGAAGCCGCCTGTGAACTTGGCCTTGGATCCCTTGGGAACAGTGCCGTAGTTGGTGACGTTGGAAGCGAAGGTACCGCCCGTGATGGTCCCCTTTTCGTAATTCTCGAGGCCCTTGAAATCGCCGCCGGAGATCTTGCCTTCACTCTTTACTATCTTCTTGTAGGTACCGTCCTTGAGCTCGCCGCCCTCATAGTTGGCGATCTTGGAGCCGTTGAAGGTGCCGCCCTTGACGAGGCCGTTGTTCTCGAAGATGCCGTTGTAGGTGCCGCCGCTGATGGTGGCGTCTTCCATGTTGACAACGACTTCGGAGAAGGTGCCTTCTGAGATGGTCCCGTAGTTGAACACGGGCACCTTGCAGGCGCTGCCGGTGAACTTGAAGGTGTAGCCTTCCTCAAGGATTATGCCTTCGTCGTCATAATCATCCTTGTAGTTGTCGTAGCCCAGTTCCCATCCGGTCCCCTCGTCTTCTGAAGGTTCTCCCTTTGAATTGATCTTTATGGTCACCGTCTTGGTCGCCGCGAAGCTCACAGTGGGAGCCACGGCCATGACCAGAAGGAGCGTCACAAGGATCAGACTGAGTATTCTCTTTCCGTTCATTAAATTACCCCCTTTGGTAAAATTATTTCGGAAATATTATAGCACCATGATATGTGAAATTCCATATTTTCGGGTATAAAAAGAGGTATATTTTTAAAAAATACACCTCTTTGCTGTCTATATGATGTTGAAGGCCTTAAAAATAAAGCGCTTTCGCCCCAATATTTAGAGTTTGTACACTCCGATGCCTTTCGGACAGACGTTCCTCGTATCGAATACGAGCTTCCCCTTAAGAATTTCGGTATTGTCCCTCAGCTGCCTGTGGCCGACCATGACGACCACCAGGTCGACGTCGGCGAGGAAAGCGTCGAGATCGTGATACTGGTTGTCGACGATATCGTTCTTCACCCAGGGATCGTAGACCTTCATCCCGCAGGCAAGAGGCCTTTCCAGAAGCTGCAGCGTGGGGCTCTCGCGCACGTCGTCGACGTTCTCCTTGTAGGTCAGGCCGTAGAGACCGACGCGGCTCACGTCGCGTATGCCGTTCATCTTCATGATGGTCTCGATGCGGTCGAGCACGAAATCGGGCATGCTGTCGTTGACTATGCGGGCCTGGTGGATGAGCCTCGCCTGCTCGGGGTAATCCCCTACCAGGAACCAGGGATCGACGGAGATGCAGTGACCGCCCACGCCGGGGCCGGGCTGCAGTATATTGACGCGGGGGTGCATGTTGGCGATGCGTATGATCTCGTATACGTCCATGCCGTCGCGGCGGCAGATGCGGGCCAGCTCGTTGGCGAAGGCGATGTTTATGTCTCTGTAGGTGTTCTCAACAACCTTAGTCATCTCGGCTGTCCTGATGTCGGTCACCACCATCTCGCCGCGGCAGAAGCTCGAATAGACCGACTTCACGATCTCGCCTGTCTCAGGATCGTCCACGCCTATGGTCCTGGAGTTGTGCTCGAGCTCGTAGACCATGTTGCCGGGGATGATGCGCTCGGGAGTATGGGCGAGATGGACGTCGGTGCCGACGGCGAAGCCCTTGGCCTGCACGGCGGGCTTCACGAAGCGGTCGACGGTGCCCGGCGAGATCGTCGATTCTATGCTGATGACGGAGCCCTGCGGGCAGACGTCGAGCACGCTGTTCACGGCCGAGACCACGTAAGCGGGATCTATCTTCTTGCTGACCTTGTCATAGGGAGTCGGGACCGCGATGACATACATGTCGGCCTTGGGATATCCACACTCAAAGCTGATGCCGGCCTTTACAGCGGCCCTGAAGAGCTCGTCGAGGCCCTTCTCCTCGAAGGTCACCTCTCCGGCGTTGAGCATCTCTATCTTGGCGGGATCATAGTCTACTCCGACCACGTCCACCCCGTGGGACGCCATCATGAGCGAGGTGGGAAGGCCTATGTATCCCATGCCTACGACGCATACTTTCATTTGAAAACCTCCCTGCCCCATAGCCAGGAGCTCCGGCACATATCGTCGATACCGCGTTTGGCCTTCCAGCCCAGCACTCTTTCGGCCTTATCGGTCGCCGCGTACATCTCGGGCACGTCGCCTTCCCTGCGCGGCGCGTATTCAACATTGAGCTTGAGATCGTTCACTCTCTCGAAGGACTCTATGAGTTCGAGCACGCTGCTGCCCCTGCCCGTCCCGAGATTGAAGACCTCGCAGCCTCTGTTCTCCTCAGCGTATCTGAGGGCGGCCAGATGGCCCTCAGCCAGATCGCTTATATGTATGTAGTCTCTCACCGCGCTGCCGTCGGGCGTGGGATAATCGGTCCCGAAGACCGAGAGCTTTTCCTTGATGCCCGCCGCGGTCAATACTAGATTCGGCATTATATTGGCGGAGCCCCTGCGGGGATCCTCGCCGATGAGGGCGGAGGCGTCGGCCCCGATGGGATTGAAATAGCGCAGTATAACAAATGAGCACTCGGGTTCGGCGGCGGCCTCGTCCCTTAAGATCTCTTCGCACATGTATTTAGTGCGGCCGTAAGGGTTGGCGAGCTTTCCCAGAGGAGTCCCCTCGGTAAAGGGGACCGGACTGTCGCCGTAAACGGTGGCGGAGGAGCTGAAGACGAAGCGCCTGCAGCCATGCTCCTTCATGACCTCCAGTACCGTCAGAATGCCGTCGATGTTGTTGCGGTAATACTTGAGCGGCAGCCTGACCGACTCTCCCACCGCTTTTTTGGCGGCAAAATGTATGACAGCGCTTATATCGTTCTCGTCAAACACGCGCTTCAGTTCTTTTTTGTCCGTTATGTCGATCTCATAGAAGGCCGGTCTCTTCCCGCATATCATCTCGACGCGGTCTATGACCGAGGCGCTGGAGTTCGAGAGGTCGTCGGCGATGACGACGTCAAGGCCCTGCTTCAAGAGCTCTACGGCGGTGTGGGAACCTATGTAGCCCGTTCCGCCGGTCAGCAATACCTGTGACATATTTATCTCCGTTCATCTTCAAAAGTACCCGCTGACTCATGCAGCGGGCACACAAGCTTTAATATTATATATCTAATCCGCGGAGAATTCAACGAGTCTCACCGCGCCGTCGTAGACGAACATCTCGGTCTTCACTGAATACTCAAGGCATTTTTCCTGGGTAGACCAGGACTGGGTATCCAGATTGTAGTAGAGAGTGTCTTCATCTATGACATAAGTACCGCTTCCGTAGGTCACCGCTTCCTTGTCGAGCCAGGCCGAATTGGGGACATCCGACAGCCTGGTCATACTGTCGACCCAGGAGAAAGAAGGTTCACCGTCTCCGTAGAAGTTGTAGATCTTTACGGCCGCTCTCTGCTTGTTTATAAAACCTCCGAGCCTGTAGAATGTGAAGTTCTTTCCCGGTCCGCAATCGAAGTTCACGATGACATCCTCGTCATTTCCGGAGATGCTGACCCTTCCGTAACAGACGACACCGTCTACGTCGTCCTCATTCATATAGCGGAGCCTGGGTCCTTCCTTGGTATAGGACTGAAGGATGACGGCGTATGTATAGTATCTGGGATCGACACCGGACTCGATCTTGGAATCTCCGCCGCAGAAATCAAAGGTGAGGACTCCGTTTTTGTCCACCTGACCCTGTACTCGGTTGTAGATATCAGGCTCGTCCACAGCGACAGCTCCCGCGACCTGTCCGTCGATGGTGAAGAGAACATACATGTCCTGTCCCGGCTTGAACTGGCTGAGTGCGGGCTTGGCGCTGTCCATCACGGGGAACTGCCTTCCGCCCATGATGAAGATCGTGTCGGGGCTCTTCGGGCTGCCGGTGCAGTCCTCATAGTATACTCTGAGCCTGGTGCTGCAGAGCCTCATGGTCTTTGTCTGGGGATTATAGGTCGCGACGTCCCATTTCTTGATCTCGGAGGCGCTGCTCGGTTCACCGTCTCTGAAGATCTTATAATCATTGCCGCCGGCCAGCTGGGCGAAGCCCGTGGTGGAGCCGTCGGCCGAGGCGATGACGAGGCCCTCGTAGATGCCGGTGCTGTTCTCCGAAGGGAGGAAGGTAAGGACCTTGCCTCCCCTGTATACGATCTTTCCGTTCATTCCTTCAAAGATGGAACCTTCAACGGGATGGACCATGTCAAGCTTGGATTCGTCTTCTTTCTCCGAGATGACCATCTTTCCGGTATCGGCGCTGACAGACTTGAACTTGACCTCATCGCCCAGTTCATACAAAGTCCCGCCCTCGGCGGTCTTGCAGCTCAGCATGTTGACGAAGAGCCTGGCGGCCTGGGCGCGGGTGATGGTCTGCCTGCCGCCGGTGAAGCCGCAGCCTTCGAGCAGGCCGATGGCCTCGCCCTGGGCCATGAAGCTGTCGGGCCAGATGCCGCCGATCTTCTCGTCCTTGTAGCCCATGACGCGGAGGATGATGGTGACGGCCTGGCCGGAGGTTATCGCCTGGTTGGGCCTGAAGAGACCGTCGTCGAAGCCGGCGATGATCTTCTGGCCCTTGGCGGAAAGGTTGATGTAGGGAGCCGCCCAGTGGGAAGCCCTGACGTCAGGGAAGATAGTTATATTAGAATACTTGGTGACTTCCTGTTCCAGGCCCATCATGCAGACAGCCATCTTGCAGAACTGGGCCCTGGTGAGGTTGTTCGCGGGCTTGAAGCTGCCGTCGCCGTAGCCCTCGATGACCCCCATGAGACGCAGTATCTCGGCGTCCCTTTCGGTCTGTTTGTCTTCGATATCGCTGAACGCGGGCTGAGCCGCGAAGACCGGGAATACCGCCCCCAATACCATTATCAGGCAGATCCCGACGCTTAAAAATCTCTTGATCATTTTTCCCCCTTTTATTCAGATCTCAAAGCCTCTACCGGCTGCAGCCGCGAAGCCTTGATGGCAGGATAGCAGCCGAAGACCATCCCCAGGAACACGGACAGGCCGAATGCGGCCAGCGTGACCCACAGTACCGGGTAGAGCGTCATGTGGAATATGAGCTTGCCGAGCACATAGCTGAGCACGCTTCCGACGGCGATACCCAATATGCCTCCGAAGCCGCAGAGCATGCCTGCCTCGATGAGGAACTGGGTCACGATGCTGCTCCTCTTGGCGCCTATCGCCCTTCTGATGCCTATCTCGCGGGTCCTTTCGGTGACCGTAACGAGCATTATGTTCATTATGCCGATGCCGCCGACGAGAAGGCTGATCGCGGCGATGCCGCCCAGCACCAGGCCTATCATGGTCAGGTACTGGTTCTCGGATTCCTGCCAGGTCGACTCGCTGTAGACGCTGTAGCCGCCGGTGTTCTCGGGGACGAGGCCCTTGAGGAAGCCTCCTACCCTGGAGATAACCTGGTTTATGGATTCCGAGTTCTTCGCCTTGATTATGAACTCGGTCATCATCTCCCCGCCCAGCAGCCTTCTGACGGTGTACGGGAAGACGATTATATTGTCAGTCATGAAGTCGGCGTTCTCGCCCGAGGTCCTCGGAGCGTACACGCCGATGACGGTGAAGTTCTGGCCGTTCACCTGCATGATCTTGCCGACGGGATCCATGGTCCCGAAGAAGGTCTTAGCGGTGTTGGCCCCCAGTACCATGACCGGATTGTAGCGCTCAAGGTCGAGATAGCTTATGTCCCTGCCCCTCTCGATCTTCAGGTTGTTGCAGACCGCGTACTGGTCGCTGCCGTAGGACATCCTGGGAGGAGCCGATATGGTCCTTCCGGTCTGCTCGTCCCACTGGTATTCCATGTTGGCGGTGGTCTTTGTCCCGTAGGACACGGTCGCGCTGGCGTAGCCGTTGGGAGTCACGCCGTCGACGTATTCCCTGATGGACTCGCAGTAGCTGTAGAGCTCGGGGAAATAGTCTTTCCCCGTATTGTTGCCATCTTCGTCATAGGACCAGGAATAGATGCTTACTGTGACGAGGTTGGTGCCCATGGCCGCGTACTGGGCCCTGGTGAACTCCTTCATGCCTTCCATGACGGAGACTATCGACATGACGGAGGCGATGCCGATGAAGATGCTGAGCATGGTGAGGACGGAGCGGCCCTTCTTGGTCACGATGGAGCGCCAGGCCATCTTTATGGACTGAAATATGTTCATATCCAATCCACCTCCTGCGTCCTGTCCTCGATGATCCTGCCGTCGGAGAGCCTGACTATGCGCCTGGCGGTCGCGGCGATCCCGTTGTCGTGGGTGATCAGGAATATGGTATGGCCTTCCTTGTTGAGCTCCTGAAGAAAGCGCAGGATCTCAAGGCCGGTCCTCGAATCGAGGGCGCCTGTGGGCTCGTCCGCCATGATGATGGGAGGCTCGTCCGAGATCGCCCTGGCGATCGCGACCCTCTGCTGCTGTCCGCCGGAGAGCTGCTTGGGGAAGCGCTTGTACCTGTCGGCGAGGCCCACCTTTTCAAGGGCGGCAAGAGCCCTCTCCCTGCGGTCTATGGGGTCCATGCCCGTATAGATGAGGGGGAGCTCCACGTTCTCCGCCAGGTTGAGGCCCGGTATAAGGTTATACTGTTGGAAAATGAAACCGATCTCGCGGTTCCTGATCTTTGAGAGCTGGTTGTCCGAAAGAGTGCCCACGTCGACCCCGTCCAGCCGGTAGGTGCCGTAGGTGGGGATGTCGAGGCAGCCCAAAACGTT
Organism: Bacillota bacterium; assembly: GCA_016281165.1. Classification (GTDB taxonomy): domain Bacteria; phylum Bacillota; class Clostridia; order Peptostreptococcales; family Anaerovoracaceae; genus RGIG2707. Next base: position 10,697 of record JAEEIC010000218.1, read on the forward strand.
CATCATCGTGGACTTGCCCGAGCCCGACTGGCCGACGACGGCGACGAACTCGCCCCTGTCGACGTCGAGGCTGACCCCGTTGAGCGCTCTTACCTCGCTCTCAAGACCTTCGGAATATATCTTGTATATATCCCTCAGTTCTACAAGCTTCGCCATATCAGTTCCACACCTCGGTCGAGACCATCTGCGTGAAGACCTCGGTGCCCTCCTCAAGGCCCGACTTGACCTCGACGTGATATATGTCGGAGATGCCGAGCTCCACGACGACCGGATAGAAATCGGCCGGGACCTCGGTGCCGCTGCCCTCCATGAGCTCGACGGCCTCCTCGGCGTGCTCCTCTCCCCTTACGTAGACTATGGTCGCCTCGGACTCGTCGGCGAGCATCACGTTGTAGACGCACTGCAGGGGTATGAGCAGGCAGTCGTCGGAGCGGCTGGCTTCGATATTGTACTGGATATAACTGTTGAGCTGGATGGTGCCTTCGTAATTGTCGGCCGCGATGGTGATGGGATAAGTCGCGACGCCGTTGTTTATATTGCTCTGCAGGCTGACGCTCTCGACATAGCCCATGACGGAGGTGCCCCACTGATCGAGCATGACGGGCATACCGTTCTTGACGAAGCTGATGTTCCTCTCGTCGACGTTGGCGCTGATGAGGACCGTATTGGTATCCGAGATGGTCAGGATCTGCTCGTTGGGCTGGACCTCGTCGCCTTCTCTACTGGAGAGGCCGATGATCATGCCGTCGATGGGCGCGACGCATTTGCAGTTGTCCAGGTTCTCCTGGGCCTTGTCCAGCTCCTCCTGGGCGTCGTTCAGCCTGTCCTGAAGGCCGGCGATCTCGTCGTTGCTCTCGTCGCCGCTGAGCCTGAGCACGACCTGGCCCTTGCTGACCTTCATGTAGTCGTAGATATTGCAGGAGATCACAGTACCGCCGACTGTCGCCGTCAGTTCTCCTTCCCTGTTGTATTCGAAGGCTCCGTCCTCATAGGGGTAGATGCTCTCGCCGTTCACTACCGCGCTGGCGGAAGCCCTCATGTCTTTGGTGAGTATGCCGGCGTTGGGCACCGATATCTCAACGGCGAAGAGCTTGGAGCCCTCGGGAGTGATGCGGTTGACGTAGCGTACGTCGGTGATCTTGCCCTGGACAGAGGTCATGAGGGCGGGGATGGAGACGTCCATGCTCTGCCCTTTATTAAGCATGCCCTCGTAGGCGTAGGAATAATACTGGGTGAGGCGGAGCACGGAATCGTCGACTATCTTGGCGATGGTGTTCCCCGTGTAGACCTTGTCGCCCGGATTGAGCTTGACTGTCTCAAGGAGGGTCCCGCCGAAGGACGGGGCCAGGTTGAGTCCTGCCTGATCCTTTCTGATATTGGCGATCTCCCTGTTGATGCTGTCCACTCTGTTCTTCGCGCTCTGGACCGCGGTCTCGGCGGCCGGCGAATCGATGGTGAAGAGAGGATCTCCGGCCATCACCTGCTGTCCTTCCTCCACGAAGAGCTCGATGAGAGTCCCCGCGGTGGTGATGCTCATGGTCCTGCTCTCTCTGGCCTTGGTAAGGCCGCTCCCCTCGACCTTGGACGTGATGGAGCCGACGCTGACGAAATCCGTCAGAGCCTGCTTCTCGGGTTCGGCCTTCTTGAAATAATTGATCCCGAAATAGACGCCCGCGCCTAAAAGCGCCAGGATCACGAACCAGATGATCAGCCTTCTGATCTTCTTTTTCTGCGCGGCGCTGCGGGCCTTCTTCTTCGTTTTCTCGGGAATGGCCTGAGGAGCCGCGGCCCCGGCGGCGGGAACTTCCGCGGCGGGCTTCGCCTCTTCGGGCAGAGCTTCGGTCTTTTCGACCTGTACTGCTTTTTCTTCTGACATCAAAACTAACCCCTTTACATTAAAATGATCCCTTTTGAAAGGATTTTACCATTAGGAAAATATATCACACTCTCAATTTGTAGTAAAGTGAGAACGCGTTTATTTAATCACTTTGAAATACAAATATGAGGCGGTGTGATATAATCAAATAAAACATGAAAGATCCTGTCTGCGGTATATAAGGAGGCCGTCCATGTACGACGAACTGAAGAAGATCATAAACGAGAGCGATAATATCGTGTTCTTCGGCGGAGCCGGTGTATCCACCGAGAGCGGCATACCCGATTTCAGATCAGAGAAAGGCCTCTACAAGGCCCGCACGGAATACGGCAGGAGCCCCGAGGAGCTGCTCGATACCGACTTCTTTTATCACGACCCCAAGACCTTTTACGATTACTATAAAAAGAACCTCATAGCCACCTGGGCGAAACCCAACGACGCCCACAGGGCCCTGGCGGAGCTCGAAAAGCGGGGAAAGCTCAGAGCTGTCGTCACCCAGAACATCGACGGCCTGCACCAGATGGCGGGAAGCGAAACAGTCTATGAGCTGCACGGCTCGGTCCTTCGCAACCGCTGCACCAGGTGCGGCAGGAAGTTCGATCTTGACTATATCATGGATGAGAAGAACTGCAGGGACGGCGTCCCCTACTGCCCCTGCGGCGGGCTCATCAAGCCCGAGGTCGTGCTCTACGGCGAGAGCCTGGACGAGCAGTGCATACGCTCCTCGATCAGGGCGATACAGGAGGCCGACGTCCTCATCATCGGCGGGACCTCGCTCGTCGTCTACCCCGCCGCCGGCTTCGTCCACTATTTCAACGGATCGAAGCTGGTCGTGATCAACCTGTCGGATACCGGTATAGACGACAGCGCCGACGTGGTGATCAGGGATCCCATCGGCAAGGTGCTGGGCGAAGTCGTATTCGGCTGATACGGCCTGAGTTCTTTCGGGGAGAAAGCTCCGGTCTTGAGATCAGGGAAAGCGCTCCGGTCTTAGTTTGGGAGAGGAACGTTTCAGCCCGAAAGATCAACAAAGACCTCTTCAAGCGCGAAGAGGTCTTGTTTTATTACTTTGCTGCCATTTCAGCGGCAGTCCCCGTGTATGCTCAGCAGATCCCGGCTGCGAGAGAACAGCCCGCCATGACTCCCCAGTATATCGAATCCTCGTTGAAGGTGATAGCGGGATCGTGGAAGGGGCCCTGCGAACGGGGATCGTCAGACGCGGTGCCGACCTGGATCTGCATGCCCGGATATCTCTGGGTAAAGAAAGCGAAGTCTTCGGAACCCATGGTCGGGTAGTCGGGATAAGCGATGTGTTCCTCTCCTATCCCCTCTTTGAGCGCCTTGCCTGCCGCCTCGAAGCATTCCTGGCTCACGACGATGGAGGGACAGAGCTGCTCCACGCGGACCTCGCAGTCGCCGCCGAAGGCGCGGGCCTGGGCGCGGCAGGTCTGCTTAAGCAGCGCCGGCAGCTGCGCCCTGAGCTCCTCATCGAAGGTCCTCATGGTGCCGGTCAGCTCGACCGACTCCGGCGTGATGTTGCAGGCAGTGCCCCCGTGGACCATGCCTATGGTGATGACCAGGGGATCCCAGGGCCTGTGGTATCTGGCGGCCAGAGTCTGGATCGCCAGTATCACATGGGCGGAGATCACGACCGGATCGGTGGTCTGATGAGGCGCCGCCGCGTGGCCGCCCCTGCCCTTCACGGTGATATGGAGAGTATCGCTGGCGGCGAGACAGTTGCCCTGCCTGATGCCTATCTTTCCCGCCGGGTTATCGGAATAGCCGTGGAAACCGAAGCAAAAGCGCGGCTCTATGCCGTCCAGCACTCCCTTTTCGATGGCGTTTTTGGCGCCCTGGAGGATCTCCTCGGCGCACTGCCAGATGAATTTGACCTTGCCCTTCAGCAGATCCCTGTTCTTCGTCAAGGCGATCGCGCAGCCCGTGACGAAGCAGGTGTTGAGATCGTGCCCGCAGGCGTGCATGACGCCGGGGACCTGCGATCTGAAGGAGAGCCCTTCGGGCTCCTGTATGGGAAGAGCGTCCATGTCTCCGCGCAGGAGCACGGTATCGCCGGGCTTTCCGCTGTCAAGAAGATACTGCAGTCCCAGCCTGTTCTCTTTATCGATATATTCGGCCTTCACCCCGTGTCCGTCGAGGAAGGCTCTCACCCTTTCGGTCGTGCGCAGCTCGCAGTTTCCCAGCTCGGGATGCATGTGCAGATCACGCCTTAAAGCGATGAGCTCGGGGATGAGATCCCTGATATCTTTTTCTATCCTGCTGTCCAGCATTTGTCCTCCTAGCAGTTGGGCTCGAACTGACCGTAATCCCAGACGTATTCCTCGTGCTCAAGGAAATCTCTGATGTATATCTTGCCGGCAGCCTGATCGAAGGCGAAGTTGGCGACGGTGACGGGCAGAGTCACGGGATCGTTGGTGTCGGGCGAAAAATGCACGGTATGCATGTAGTCGGGACCCTTGAAATCGGTCACTCCCCTCACCTGGAATATGTCCGCCGTCTCAGGGTCGAGCTCTGAGATCAGATCGTTGGCCTTCCAGTACCTGAACATGGTGTTGCCGACCATGGGGATGGGCGAATAAGGCGAAGAGGTGAAATGATTCGACCTCGCGTACCTGCCCCTGATCGGGGTCACGTACATCTTCTTCACGTCCTTTTCCACGTTGAGGGCTTCGCCGCGCTTCGTGTCGATGGCGTTGAAGCTGAAGGGAGAAGCGACTTCGAGCCTGGCCAGCCTTCTGAGCAGATCGCCCAGATCTCTCGCGTCGAAGGCGTCTCTGGCCATGTAATATCTGGAGACCGAGTCAAGATCCCTCACCGCCGGGGCGATGAAATTGGTGGAGAACACCATGCCGTCGCTGTTGTAGCCCCAGGTGCTGCCGAGGAGCTTTTCCGCCACGGAATAGCCCACCAGCCAGCGGCCGTCGGGCCAGACGTACTTCACGAGCGCCACATTGCCGAAGACGAAGCCGGGATCGTCCTCGTTGTGGGCGAAGAGGAAGCTCCCGTCGGGCTTTTGCAGTACGGCCGTGGTGCAGCCCTCTTCCTTATTGAACACCTCGGGCGAGAACATGAGCAGGGTCGCGTGTCTGGACATGCCGGAACCGTCCGCCCTGCCGTAGGCCTCGTCGAGCAGCAGAGGATACTCTTTGGCGAGCCTTTCCTCGGCTCTTTTTACGAAATCGGAAAGAGCAGGCTTTTTCAGCGCTTCTTCGTATCCGGGAGCCTTAGTCTGCAGCCAGTCCTTGAAGCGCTCCCCTACCTGAAAGCCCTGCTCATACGCGCTTCCTTTTACTTCGAAAATCTTCATCCCGGACCTCCTGCCCCGATCAGTTTTTCTTTTCGTTTTTGATGAACGCTCCCGCGGCCGCCCCTATGAGCGCGGGGATCAGAAAGCCCATGCCCATGTCGGTGAGCGGAAGCAGCGAAGAGCCCAGATCCGCGCGGGTCAGGCCGTCGGCGATGACCCAGGCCGCCGCCGCGAAGCCCAGAAGCGAGCCCAGCCGGTACGAAGCCACGGGGGCCCTTCTGCTCAGCGAGAGCATCACACAGGTGATTATAACAGGATATATGAGCTCAAGTAAAGGCGCGGCGAATTCGATTATATTCGAAAGACCTATATTGGAGAGCAGAAAGCTGAGGAATATCGATCCCAGCATCAGCTTTTTATAATCCTCCTTCAGGGAGAAGAGCTCGTCCATGGTCTTGGCAAAGGACGAGATGACTCCTACCGCGGTGGTGAGACAGGCCAAAAGCACGATGACCGCGAGCAGTATCTTGCCCGCCTTGCCCAGTATCAGCTCGGTTATGGCGACCAGAAGCTCCGCCTGGGTCAGGTCCCAGGAGAAGATCGACTGCGAGCAGGCGCCCAGATAACAAAGGCCCATATATACGAGGAAAAGGCCCACGCTGGCGATGAGAGCGGCCATAGTGAAGCTCAGCTTCTTGTCTTTCGCTTCGATCTTGTGCTCCTGCGCGCCGAGCACGAGCATGGGATAGAACAGCGCGGCGCCCATCATGTCCATGGTCTGAAAGCCCGACTGCGTGCCCTGCTTGACCGCGAAGGCGAGGCCGGAACTGACATGTATGGGGCCTCTGAGGACGAACACGCCCCTCGCGATGAGGACTATGAGCCCCACGACAAGAACAGGCGAAAGCACGGAGCCCACGGTGTCGACGACCCTTGAGGGGTTGAGACAGAGGAAAGTGACGAGGACGAAGAAGATGAAGCTCACGACCCAGGAGGAAACGCCCGGAAGCAGAGGTTCGACAGAGAGGGAAAAAGTAGTGGCGGCTGTTCTGGGAGCGACGATGAGAGGCCCCAGGCAGAGGGCGTTGATCGCGATCACCAGTTTTGAGACGCGTCCGAGCCTGCCCATGATGCCGTCAAAGCCGCCTTCGCTGCCCGCGCACTGCACGAGGCAGAGGCTGGCCATGCCGGCGTCGAAAATTATGTAGAACAGAAAACCGATCAGCCAGTCTTTTCCGGTATGGAAGCCGAGATAAGGAGGAAAGATCAGATTGCCCGCGCCGAAAAACATGGCGAAACAGGCAAGACCCATTATTACTATGCTCTTCGCTAAAGACCTGCGTTCCATCATTTACAGACCTCCGTCAATAAAATCATAACGCTTTTGTGGTCTTCAGTCAATTTGATTTGGAATCTCTGCTATAATTTGTGTTACAAGCACAAAGCCGCTCGCGGTAAAAAAGGCCCGTCCAACAAAGAAGCTGAACAGACCTTTTTATGTCTTTATGTATGGGCGCGTGGCTCTTAAGCCAGCAGCTTCCTTAAGGAGACTACCTCGATACCGTCCTCCTCAAGGGCGGCCCTGATCCTGCCGGCGAAAGCCACGGCCTTGGGACCGTCGCCGTGGACGCAGACCGAATCAGCCTGTATCTCGATATCCTTTCCGGTGATGGCGGTGACCCTGCCCTCTTTTATCATGCGCAGCACCCTCTTCACCGCGAGATCCTCGTCTGTGATCATGGCGCCGGGCTTGCTCCTTGAGACGAGGGAACCGTCCTCCTCGTAGGCCCTGTCGGCGAAGACCTCTCTGGCGGCGGGGAGTCCCTTTTCCAGAGCGGACTTGTACATCATGCTCGAAGCGGGAGACAGCAGTATGAGCCCCGGATCGACCGCGATGATGGCGTCCGTGATGGCGTCGGCGACGACCTTGTCTTTTTCCGCCATATTGTAAAGAGCCCCGTGCGGCTTGACGTGCTGGAGCTTCAGGCCCGCCGTCCGGCAGAAGACGTCGATGGCTCCGATCTGGTACATGACCATGGCCTTTATCTCGTAAGGCTTCATCGCCATGTTCCTGCGGCCGAAGCCCTGCAGGTCGGGGAAGCCCGGATGCGCTCCCACCTCCACTCCCGATGCCGCGGCCATGGCCACGGTCTTCTCCATCACCACCGGATCGGAAGCGTGAAAACCGCAGGCCACGTTGGCGGAGGTCATGAAGCGCAGCACCTCCTCGTCCAGACCTATCTTGTAATTGCCGAAGCTCTCGCCCAGATCGCTGTTCAAGTCTACTCTGTACATGTTCTGCCTCCTAATAGATACCGCGCAGGGCAAGGCTCTGCGCTTCCTCGACGCTTATCCTTTCGAACCTGATCGTGTCGCCGGGCCTCAGCTGCGCTAAAAGCGGCAGATCGGCCGAGCAGACCGTCGCTATCTTGGCGTAGCCGCCCGTGGTCTGCCTGTCCGCCATGAGGATGATGGGCTGGCCCGAATTAGGCACCTGCACGGAACCGAAGGCGATGCCGTCCGAGATGATGTCGGAACCGGAGCCCGTCTCGATGATCGCGCCCGCGAGCCTGTAGCCCATGCGGTCGCACTTGTCCGTGAGCGCGTACACCGAATCATAGAAGGTCTCAAGGCCCTTGGCGGTAAAGGCGTATTCCTGCGGTCCTTCGACGACCCTGATGTTCGCGTGATGCTTATAGACCGGTCGGTCGAGGGCGATGTTCTTGGGGACGAAGCCTTCAAAGCCCAGCGACGGCGCGGGAAGGAGGTCGCCCGCCTCAAGCTTCCTGCCCTTGAAGCCTCCGGTCGCGCTCTTAAGATCGGTCGACCTGCTGCCCATGACGGGAGGAAGATCGAAGCCTCCCCTCACGCCCAGATAGCAGCGGCAGCCTTCCGCCGCCATGCCCAGGGCGAGCCTGCCGCCCTTTCTGGCGAAGACGGGAGCGTACATAGGGACTTCCTCTCCGTCGAGCCGGGGTCCCATATCGGCGCCGGTGAGGGCGATGACGTGGTCTTCGGTGAATTCGAATGTGCCCCCTATGAGCGTCATCTCGAGGACAGCGGCGTTCCTGTCGTTATCAAGTATCTCGTTCGCCGCCGCGAAGGCAGCCCTGTCCATCACGCCGCAGACCGGGATGCCGAACTGCTGATAGCCTGTCCGGCCCCTGTCCTGGACCGTGGTCAGCGGCCCCGGATATATCACTTTAATCCCCATCGGCGGCCTCCGTTATTCTGATCTCATACTGGCCTTTGAGCATCATCTGCCTTATATCGTAGAAATCGCAGGCGCTCACGGGCTCGAAGCGTATGACGTCTCCCGCCCGGCAGAGCACCGGCTCCTCCCTGTGCGGATCGTAGAACTCCACGGGCGTGGCGCCTATTATGCGCCAGCCTCCCGGCGACTTAAGAGGATAGACCCCCGTCTGTGCCCCGCCTATACCGACCGAGCCCCTGGGGATGGCGACCCTGGGCGTCCTGAGCCTGGGCGCCTTTATCCTCTCATCGAGGCCGCCGAGATACACGAAGCCGGGCAGAAAACCGAGCATGTATATGCGGTAGTCCGTGCCGCTGTGGATGGAGATTATCTCCTCGCGCGAAAGGCCGGTGAGGGTCTCCATATCCCTCATGTCAAGGCCGAAATGCGACCCGTAGCAGCAGGGGATGTGCAGCAGTCTTTTGGGCGCGCTCGTATGCTCCGCGGCCAGGGAATAAAGCCCCATGACCTCGCCCTTGAGGCCCGCGTACCCGATCTGCCCGGGGTCGTAGAAGACGAGCAGGGAGGAATATGAGGGTATCATCTCCTCCACGCCCCTGATCCGCGCGTCCTCTATGGCCTTCATCAGCCCGTGGACCCGGTCGTTGACCTCTTCGCTTATGACCTGCTCCAACTGTATGAGCAGGGCTCTGTCGCCCGCGGGGGCGATCCTCATGTCTTTCATAAACGCTCACCTTTCAGGCGGCCGCCTTCAGGGCCTGAGCACCCTTTCTGCCTGATCCGTCAGGGGGATCAGGTCTTCTTTCCCGAGCAGCCTGATATCGAATTTGCGGTTGAGAGCCGCGAAATGCTGCAGACCGAAGCCTATCTTCCTGAGATAAGAGAACACGCCGATCGCGCCGGTGGAGAAGCTGTCCGCTTCTTTCCCGTAGATGAACCTCAGATCAGCGAGATCCCCGAAGACCTCCTCTACAGTGGAACCGTATTTCGCGAACAGAGCGGGAGTCTTGCCTGCTTTTATCGCCTCTCCCACGGCTTTACCTGTCATGGCGGCGGCCATGCCCGCTCTGCACAGGCCGACGGCGGTGATGTCCCCGCCGCCCATGGCGAGAGACTTGAAGACCTGATCCTCGGTCGCGTAGCCTCCGGTCATCACGAGAGCCGGCAGCCGGAGCCCCTCGGCCTTCAGCTTTTTCGCGATCCCAAGGACCTTCTCTTCGAGCAGCACGGCGGGAAGGCCCCACTCGTTCATCATGTGGCAGGGACTGTAGCCGCTGCCTCCTCCGGCGCCGTCGAAGGTGATGAGGTCTACCCCCGCGGCCGCGGCGATGCGCATGACCTTTTCGATATCCTCGGGATCGAAGCCCGTCATCTTGAAGCTGAAGTTCTCGGCGCCGAGCTGCCTGAGCCCTTCTATCCTCTTAACGAGATACTCCTCGCTCCACTGGGGCAGTCTTCCGTACTGATAGAAATTTGGTCCCCTGCCCTCTTCGCAGGCCTTCGCCACGACAGGATCGTCGGGATCGGGATAGACGAGGCTGCCTATGGCCTTGCGGGCCCTGGCCTGCTCGAAGCCCGTGAGCCTGTTGGCGGGCTGGGTGCCCTTGGCGGACTGGCCGAACTTGAACTCGATAGCCTTGCCGCCGTATTTGAGAGTCATCTCGGGTACGCCCTGCATATCGTCCTCGACGTTGGACTGCACCACGATCTGCCCGTACCCTCTGTAATATTTGTTGAAGCTCTCTATGATCTCGCCCAGGAAGGGGAACTCGGTGATCTTCCCGTTCTCTCGCTTGAGCTGCGGATCCTTGCTCTTGGCGTCCTCGCCGACCATGCAGGACACTCCGGCCATGGCGGCGCCGCCGAAATAGTCCTTCCAGTTGAGCTTGATCAGGGCCGGGAGCACGAGAGGCAGAGCGAGCTTCACCTTATGATCCCTGCCGTAGGAGGTCTCGAGCTTTACATTGTATATCTCGGCTTCTTCATAGCTCGCTCCGGTCCCTTTGGCGCCGAAGACCCTGCCGTTGATGTTGAAGCACGACCAGTCGAGGGGATACTCCTTCTCGCCGGCGATCTGGTTGTTTCCGGTAGTGGTGGGATATACGGTCTGAGCGCCCAGCACTGACGCCAGGGCGATCTCGCAGGTGCCCGCGCATTCCTCGGTGCAGAAGGAGCACATGCCGGACGCGGGAGTGATGAACTGACTGCGGTTCCTGGCGCCGGTGTAACCGGAGCTTAAGGGAAGTGAATAAGACATTTTAGCCTCCGAAAGAAAAAGACACAGGTGTTTATATCGTCTTTTTGAATTATATTACCGTTGGCAAAAAATCACAAGATGCAAAGCCCGCGCTCTGAAATCACGGGAACGGACGCTCCCCAAAGGCCGCGTGGCGAATAAAAACGGGCCGGAAGGCCCGGCCCGCATCATTTACGCGCTTAAAACGATGCCGGCGACGCAGAAGGCCGTCGGCACGACGCGAAACGAGATATTATTTGTCCATCTGGTGCAGATAGTAGACTACGTTGGCTCTCGGGCAGTCGGCGTTGATATCGTAGCTGCCGCTGTAGGAGCCCTTGAGCAGACCGGTGAAGTTGGCCCAGTTGTAGGCGTCGGAATACCAGCTGCCCTCCCCTGTCTTGTTCGGTTCGCCCACTGCCCTGTAGATGAAGGTCAGGATGTGGCTGTTCCTGCAGGTGGTCTTGGGGCTGAAATGAGTGGCGTCGGTACCGTCGGTTATGCCCTGCTCCACGGCCCAGAGGACGGGCTTATAGAAATAATCGCTCTCGCTTACGTCCACAAAGGGATTCACGTCGGACGAGGGCTCGGGGCAGCCCTGGGATCTCCACAGGAAAGTCACTACCTGGCCTCTGGTGCAGGTCTTCGCGGGACTGAAGGTGGTGGCCGAGGTGCCGTCGGTTATCTGGGGCTCGGCGTTGAAGGCCCAGACTACCGCGTCGTAGAAATAGTCTTCCTTCGCGACGTCGGTGAAGGGTATCGCGTTCTTCTCTACGAGAGCGCCTAAGGCTGCGTTCAGGGCCTTGACGGCCTTATCGACAGCGTTCTGATCGTTCGATCCCAGGGCGTCTCTGGCGCTGTCCAGAACGGTCTCGAGGATGGCGATCGAAGCTTCGGTATATTTCTCTTCGTCGATCTTCTCCGCTTTTTCTATCGCATCTTCGAGTTCGGTGATATCTGCCGTACCGGCAGGCGGGACCGCGGGCTCAGCAGTCACAGGCGGAGCCTGTGGCTCAGTACCCGCCACGGGAGTCCCAGGCTCAGTGCCCGCCGCGGGGGTCCCGGGTTCGGTGCCTGCCGCGGGGGTCCCGGACTCAGCGTCGACGGGCTTCCAGCCCGCGTATAAGATGATCTCGGTCCCGGGAGCGAGGCGATCGTCCTCTTTCAGCGCTTCGCCTTCGCCCCCGTCATTGTCGTACCAGCCGGTGAACTCGCAGCCTGCGCGCTCCGCGGCAGGGAGCGCGCCCGCTCTTGAGTAGCTCTCGGCATAAGTATCCCCGACCTCACAGTCGCCGTCATTCGCGTCCAGGATGATATGCGCAGGCAGAGTGAGCTGCACCACGTTGCTGCAGAAATCGGTCTTTTCGGCGCCACGGTTGGTCTCATTGAAGACCCAGATCTTGCAGTCATCGCTGTATCCGGAAGGAAGCCTGAAAGCAGCGGTCCCATCGACATTGGTCTCGGCGATGCGTCCGTACCAGAGATCGCCATTTTTGTTCTCGATGATGACGGAG
>JAEEIC010000219.1 GCA_016281165.1 Bacillota bacterium
CTTCGTGGAGATGTTCGTCGGCGTGGGCGCTTCCCGCGTCAGAGACCTTTTTGAGACCGCCAAGAAGAACGCCCCCTGCCTGGTCTTCATCGACGAGATAGACGCCGTGGGCAGAAGGAGAGGCGCCGGAATAGGCGGCGGCAACGACGAAAGAGAGCAGACCCTGAACCAGCTGCTGGTCGAGATGGACGGCTTCGGCGTCAACGAGGGCATCATCATCCTCGCCGCGACCAACAGGCCCGACGTTCTTGATCCCGCCATCCTGAGGCCCGGCCGTTTCGACAGGGAGATCACCATCAACACCCCCGACGTCAAGGGAAGAGAAGCGATCTTCAAGCTCTACACGAAGAACAAGCCCATAGACGAGGCCGTGAGCATAGAGACCCTGGCCAAGATGACCCCGGGCTTCACTCCCGCCGATATCGAGAACATGATGAACGAGGCCGCCCTGCTCACCGCCAGGCGCAACGGCACCATCATCCACATGGACGACCTCGAGGAGGCCATCACCCGCGTCATCGCCGGGCCCAAGAAGAAGAGCAGGGTCATGAGCGACAAGGAGAAGAAGCTGACCGCCTTCCATGAGGCGGGCCACGCGGTGGTCACCAGGGCGATCCCCGGTACCGACCCCGTGCACCAGGTCACCATCATGCCCAGAGGCAGGGCCGGCGGCTTCACCCTGAGCCTTCCCACCGAGGACAAATACTATATGACCAAAGGCGACATGCTCGACGAGATCAAGATACTGCTCGGCGGCCGCATCGCCGAGGCTCTCGTGATGGGGGATATCTCCACCGGCGCCTCCAACGACCTTGAGAGAGCGACCAAGCTCGCGCACGATATGGTCACCAAATACGGCATGAGCGAGGCCATAGGCCCCATCAATTACAGCGACAACGACGAGGTCTTCCTGGGCCGCGACTTCACCTCCAAGCAGAACTTCTCCGAGGAGCTGGCCGCCAAGATCGACCGCGAGGTGCGCAGCATCATAGACAAGGCCTACGAGGAAGCCGAGGCTCTCTTAAAGGAGCATCGCGATAAGCTCGACGCCGTGGCGGAGGCTCTGCTCGACGTGGAGACCCTCGACGGCGAGGAGTTCGAGGCCATATATACCGGCTCCAAGACCTTAGAGCAGCTCAAGGAGGAGAATGCCGCCATGAGCAAGGTCAGGAGCGAGAAGGAAAAGAAGGAAGCCGAGGAAAGGGCCAGAAGGGAAGAAGAGGAGCGCAAAAAGCGCGAGGCGGAGGACCCCGGCTACGGCGACGGCAAGCGCATAGCGGTCTTTGACAAGGGCGGAAAGCCCGTCATCATGGACCTTAAGGAATACCTCGAAGAGCAGGAGGCGAAGGAAAAGGCCGAGAACGAAGGGCCCGAAGCCCCTCCCCACGAGGACGAGATACTGCAGGTCTTTGAAAAACAGAGCGAAGAGGCTCCCAAGGACAGCGAAGAAGAAACAAAGGATAAGGAATAAGAGCGCCGGATCCCCGAGGAAAGGAGCAGAACATGGCAGAGAGCTTTTCCAACAGCCTTTTGAGCAATACCATCTTCCATCTTCTCAATTTTGAGCGTTATCCCAGCTTTCAGGTGGCTCTCAAAGAGGCCGCCGTCAACAACAACTTCCAGATAGTGATCTTCACCGAGGACTTCAACCGCGTCTTCACCGTGGAGACGAGGCACAATATAACCATCGAGGACGCCGTCAGGGCCAAGGTCGATCTCAACGCGGCCGACCTGCAGAAGGTCCTGGTGGGCCGCACCAAGGTCACCACCTTCTGGCGCCCCATCACTCTGCGCGGCAGGAAGTACAATCTCCTGCTGGTCGACAACGACGGCTGCTTCTCGCAGGACGACCTCTCGAAGCTCTCCGAGATCATCGAGCTGGCCATGGGCATGTGGAACTACGCCCCCGAAAGAGACGCGGTCTCCGAGCTCATAGGGGCCTTGAGGCGCGGCGACAGGAGCCTCGCCCAGCTGCTTTTGGATGAGCTGCGCACTGCCGAGAGCGATATGATAGGCGTCTTCTGCGTTCCCGGCATCGACAGGGACGAGGGCCTGAAGCTGCTCCTGGGCTTTGAGGAAAAGACCGGCGTCGTCAGCTTCAAGCAGCCTGAAAGAGACGAGCTCTGCGGCGTCTTCATCAAGGGGCGCTCGTCTTCGGTCGACACGGAGAGCTGGAACAGCCTGAGCGAAGAGCTCGTGAAGGCGGGAGCGAGCAAGGTCTTCTGCTCCGCCGGCATCAGCGGGCTGGAGAACATCTGCCAGGCCTTCAAGACCATAAGCGTGACCGAGGAGCTCGTGGGAAACATCTTCCCCTTAAAGAAGAGCTTCAGCAAGTACGAGGTCGCCCTGGCCTATAACTGCATAAATATCTGCATGAACGGCGGCGGCGTCAAGACAGCCTACCAGCAGCTCCTCAAGCCTTTGGGCGACGGAAACGATTCCAAGAGCAGGCAGCTGATGGAGACCCTCGAGACCTTCATCCTCGACGCCGGTTCCTCCACCACCGGTACCGCGAAGATCATGAACATCCACGCGAACACCGTCCAGTACAGGCTCAAGCACATCAGGGACATACTGGGGACCGACATCAGCGACAACACGGTCATACCGGGCCTCACCGTCGCTCTGGCCATACGCAGGATAGAGAAAGAGGTACCTTCGATTTGAGCAAAGACATCCTTCTGGCCTTCGACATAGGCAATACCAATATAGTTGTGGGCGTCTTCAGGGAGAGGAAGCTCCTCACCAACTGGCGTCTCGCGACCGACAAGAGCAAGAGCGCCGACGAGTACGGCATGCTGCTCACCCAGCTCTTTTCCTACGAGGGCATGGACAAAAACGACGTGGCTGATATAATCATATCCACCGTTGTGCCTTCCCTCACCTACACCATGCAGCATCTCTCCTCCAAGTATTTCGGAGTCAAGGCCCTGGTGGTGGCGGCGGGGATCAAGACCGGCCTCATCGTCAAATACGACAATCCCAAGGCCCTGGGCAGCGACAGGATAGTCAACGCGGTCGCGGCCCACGAGACCTACGGCGGAGACCTCATCATCATCGATTACGGCACCGCGACCACCATAGACGCGGTGAGCGGCAGGGGAGAGTTCCTGGGAGGCTCCATCATCCCGGGCATCAAGGTCTCGTCCGACGCGCTTTTCGAGAAGACCGCCAAGCTGCCCAAGGTCGAGCTCGAGGCTCCCGGCCAGGTCATCTGCCGCAATACCATCGAGGGCATACAGTCGGGCGTGGTCTACGGCAACATGGGCGTCACCGAATTCATCGTCGGCAGGATGAAGAAGGAGATCGCCGCCATGACCCAAAGCGAGGAGCCTGTCAAGGTCATCGCGACCGGCGGCCTGTCGACCCTCATGGCCAGCGAGACCCACTGCATAGACATAGTCGATAAGCTCCTGACCCTGAACGGTCTTGAGATCA
The DNA here is from genome assembly GCA_016281165.1 of Bacillota bacterium. Taxonomy (GTDB): domain Bacteria; phylum Bacillota; class Clostridia; order Peptostreptococcales; family Anaerovoracaceae; genus RGIG2707. The sequence goes on from JAEEIC010000219.1 coordinate 3,439, forward strand.
TATACGAGAAGAACAAGGCGGCGAGGGTCCCCAGACCGCAGGACCGCGGCGCGGAAAGCTATGGAGAATAGGGCGGCCCGGATAATCGCGGGGCTTGGCAGTCCCTTCTTCCTGGCTCCCATGGCGGGCTTTACCGACGGAGTCTTCAGATATATCTGCAGGCGGCACGGTGCGGCCCTGAGCTACACCGAGATGCTCAGCGCCAAGGGCCTTTACTACAACAGCCCCGGAGGGGAAGAGATATCGCGCATAGAGGAGAGGGAAGGGCCGGTGGCCATCCAGCTCTTCGGCAGCGAGCCCGGGATGTTCCGCTTCGCGGCGGACAAGCTCAAGGACAGCCCGGCCGTCTTCTTTGACATAAACATGGGCTGCCCCGTCCCCAAGGTGGTAAAGAACGGCGAGGGCTCGGCCCTCATGAAGGATCCCGTTCTCGCCGCCGAATGCGTAAGGGCGGCGGCCGAAGCGTCGAAAAAGCCCGTGACGGTCAAGATACGTAAGGGTTTTTCCGAAAAAGACGCTTCCCCCGGCGGATGCGCGGCCTTCGCGCTCGCCATGCAGGAGGCCGGAGCCGCGGCGGTGGCCGTGCACGGCAGGAGCAGGGAGCAGTTCTATTCCGGCAGAGCCGACTGGGACTGCATAAAGGCCGTAAAGCAGGTCCTGAGCGTGCCCGTCATCGGCAGCGGAGACGTTTTTTCCGCCGAGGATGCCGTCAGGATGCTCGAATACACGGGCTGCGACGCGGTGATGATAGCGAGAGGAGCCAGGGGCAATCCCTGGATATTCGAGGAAGCGCTCGCTTTAAGAGACGGAAGGCCCCTTCCTCCGAGGCCGACAGCGCAGGAGGTCGTCGAAGCGGTCATCCTGCACCTGGAGCTCCTCATGGAGGCCAAGGGCGAGTACACGGCCCTGCGCCAGATGCGCCAGCACAGCAGCTTCTACACCAAAGGTCACAAAGGGGCGGCGGAGGTCCGCGCCCGTTTGAATACAGCGGAAACGAAAGAAGAGTTTCTGAAGATCCTGAACGAACTTAAAGATAAAGGAGATCAACTATGAACGAAGAGATTTTGCTTACACAGTCGGGCCTTGACGCTCTGCAGCAGGAATACGATTACCTGGTGGCTGTCCGCCGTCCCGAGGTAGCCGAGCACCTTAAGGAGGCCAAGTCCTACGGAGACCTTTCCGAGAACGCCGAGTACGACGCCGCCAAGGACGAGCAGGTCCAGGTCGAAGAGCGCATCTTAAAGCTCGAGGCCATGATCAAGAACGCCAAGGTCGTCTCCGAAGAGGAGCTCACCGGAGAGCACGTCAACATGGGCCTCAGCGTCAAGATCAGGGATACCAAGACGAAGGAGGAGTTCACCTACCAGATCGTCGGCATCAACGAGGCCGATCCCCTGAACGACAGGATCTCCAACGAATCTCCCCTGGGCAAGGTCCTCATCGGCAAAAAGGTCGGCGACAAGGTCGAGGTCGAGATCGAAGACGGCGTGCTGACCTACAAGATACTTGAGATATTCAAGCCCGAATAAGAGCTTTTACCATCAGGAGAGCGCAAATGAACGAAGAAAAGAGCAATCAGAATCAGCAGAGCGAGAGCGAACAGTTCCTCATCAGAAAGGAAAAGCTCGAAAAGCTCCAGGCGGAAGGAAAGAATCCCTACGTCATAACGAAGTTCTTCCAGACCGCCTATTCGGCCGACATCAAAGAAGCCTTTAAGGATCTCGCCCCGGAGACCAACTCGGGCAAGATGGAGAACGTGGCCGGCAGGCTCATGTCCAAGAGGGTCATGGGCAAGGCCAGCTTCGCCCACTTAAGGGACGACAAGGGAGACATCCAGCTCTACGTCACCAGAGACAATATAGGCGAGGAGAACTACGCCGCCTTCAAGAAGCTCGATATAGGAGACATCCTGGGCGTGACCGGCGAGGTCTTCTGCACCAAGACAGGCGAGGTCTCGATCAGGGTCGAGCAGCTCACCCTGCTCTCCAAGAGCTTAAGGCCTCTTCCCGAGAAGTTCCACGGCCTCACCGACACCGAGCTGCGCTACCGCCAGCGCTACGTCGACCTCATCGTCAATCCCGAGGTCAAGGAGACCTTTAAAAAGCGTTCCATGATACTGAGCGAGATCAGAAAGTATCTGGACGAGAAGGGCTATCTCGAGGTCGAGACTCCCATACTGACCCCCTTTGAGATCGGAGCGGCTGCCCGTCCCTTCTACACCCATCACAATACCCTCGACATCGACATGGTGCTGCGCATCGAGACCGAGCTTTACCTCAAGCGCCTCATCGTCGGCGGCATCGACAGGGTCTACGAGATCGGCCGCATCTTCCGCAACGAGGGCATGGATCCCAAGCACAACCCCGAGTTCACCTCCATCGAACTCTACCAGGCCTACACCGACTTCCAGGGCATGATGGATCTGGTCGAGGCGCTCTTCAAGCGCCTGGCCGACAAGGTCTGCGGCACCCGCGTCATCCCCTACGGAGACAAGACCATCGACTTCAACAACTGGACCCGCATGACCATGCGCGACGCGGTGAAGAAGTATTCCGGCGTCGACTATAACGACTGGAAGAGCGACGAGGACGCCGTCGAGGCCGCCAAAGCCCATAATGTGGAGCTCCCCGAGGTGCCCACTAAGGGCAACATACTTGCCGAGTTCTTCGACGCCTTCGTCGAGGACAAGCTCGTGCAGCCCACCTTCATCTACGAGTACCCGGTGGACAATTCGCCTCTGGCCAAGAGATGTCCGGACGATCCGGCCTTCACCGAGCGCTTCGAGTTCTTCATCAACTGCACCGAGTTCGGCAACGCCTTCAGCGAGCTCAACGATCCCATCGACCAGAAGGGACGCTTCGAGCGCCAGGTGGCCGAGCGCCTCGCCATCGAGCCCGGCGCCCGCTGCCAGGTGGACTACGACTTCGTCAACGCCCTCGAATACGGCATGCCCCCCACGGGCGGCCTGGGGATCGGCATCGACCGCACCGTCATGCTCTTCACCAACAGCCAGAGCATCCAGGACGTGCTGCTCTTCCCGACGATGAAGTCGTTAAAGACAGGCAGTGACGGAAATGGTGTAAGCTCTGAGGGTGAAAACGCTGAGGGCACAAACGGCGCAGACGGCCCGACAGCCATCTGGACAGCTGACCCGAAACTTCCGCTTTTTGACGCTAATATGCCCGATTACGAACACCTGAACATCGAGCCGCTGTTCGAAGATCAGGTCGATTTTGAGACCTTCAGCAAGTCAGATTTCCGCGCTGTGAAGGTTCTGGAGTGTGAGGCCGTACCGAAGTCCAAGAAGCTCCTGAAGTTCCTCCTGGACGACGGAACAGCCGAGAAACGCGTGATTTTAAGCGGAATTCACGAGTTCTACGAGCCCGAGCAGCTGATCGGAAAGACCTGCATCGCCATCACGAACCTGCCGCCCAGAAAGATGATGGGCATCGATTCCTGCGGCATGCTGATCAGCGCACTCCACAAGGAAGGCGAAGAGGAAAGACTCCATCTCCTGATGGTCGATCCCGCGATTCCTGCCGGCGCGAAGCTGTATTAAAAAACGGTTTTGCAAGGGCCTCCGGCAGTGAAAAAACATGACGTACTTCATTGTTGGAAATGGCCGGAATCTTACACACTTACACCAAACTTACACCAACCGGTGCTAAAAGTGCTGCAAAGCGGTTTTTCCCACAGGCTTGACAGCCCGGAAACCGCGAAAACAAGGGTGTAGGGGCTGTAAAACAAAAGAATAATACATGAGGGCGTTCATTCGCTGTTGTAAAAGACAGTGAGTGGACGCCCTTTTTTTGTTGCCCAAAAACAGAATCTTAAAACAGGAGGTAAAGACGAGAATGACGTATGACGCTTTTCTGGAGCAGATGAAGAAGGATCTGGAGTTCGATTTTGCCACGGAGCTTCCGGATAAGTATTCCGGTGTGAAGATCGGGATCCGGGACGTGGAGAAGCTCCAGGGAGAATCCTACCGGGGAATTTCCTTCAAGAACGGGGATTCTCCGGTGGAAGGGAACATGAACATGCAGCTGGCCTATGAGGCTCATGAGGCCGGGAGATCGTTTGCGGATATCCTTCATGAGACGGAGCGGGCCATCATGCAGCAGGTGGACCGTATGCCGCAGTTTGATCTGGGAGTCATGTCGGATTACCAGGCGATGAAGCCGAAGCTGATGACGGAGCTGATCCCTCAGAAAGGGAATGAAGAGAAGCTCGCTGATGTCCCGCACGAGAAGATCGAGGATCTGGCGCTGATCTATCGTCTGGATCTTGGTGAGAGGAATGGCGGGAGAATGACTTCTATCGTCACCAATCAGATGATGGAGCAGTACGGAATCACTCAGGAGCAGCTTCATCAGGACGCAGTAGAGAACGCCGCAATCACGCATCCTGCATCCCTGCGGTCCATGAGAGAAGTCATGGCGGCCATGATGGGAATGGAACCGGATCCGCCCATGCCCGGAGAACCGGAGCTGATGGTTGCCACCACAAAGGAAGCGTATATGGGAGCCGCAGTCATCCAGTATCCGGGATTCATGGATATGGCGGCGGAAAAGATGGGAGGAGATTTCTTCGTACTTCCGTCTTCGATCCATGAGGTGCTGCTGCTTCCGGATGACGGCAAGACGGATTATCACGAGCTTGAGGCCATGGTGCAGACCATCAATGCGAATGAGGTGGCTCCTGCTGACCGGCTTTCGGACAATGTTTACCATTACGACAAGAACGACAGGGTGTTTGAGCTTGCCGAAAAGACCGTCGGCAGGAAGCTGGCGCAGGAGATGGCGAAGAAAGCCGAAGCAAGAGATACCGCCGAAAAGAGACCCTCCATCCTGTCACAGCTTGGGGAGAAGAAAAAGGAGGCCATGGAGCATGCACCGAAAGCCAAAGCGCCGGGGAGAGCCGTTCCCGAAGCAGCGCTGTAAAAAACAATATCGATATCTGGACAAGGGAGCGTTTGATGCCTGTTGTAAGAGGCGGCAGACGTTCCCTTTTCTTATGCGCAGGAAAGGACGCAGGATCACATGAATGATGAGAATGGAACCCAGGCTATAGAAATCGCGGAAAACCCGGAATTCGGGAAGGTCCGGATCAGATGGTATGACAACCAGTATATGTTCGCCGGTAAGGACGTGGCGAAGGCGCTCGGATACAAGCGGCCGGAGAATGCCGTCACGCAGCACTGCAAAGGTATCCTCAAATTGGGGATACCTTCCGCCGGGGGCACACAGGAGACTCGGTTCATTACGGAAGGGGATGTCTACCGGCTGATCATCCGGAGCAAGCTGCCGGGTGCGCAGCGTTTTGAGAAGTGGGTATTCGATGAAGTGCTGCCGGAGATGCGGAAAAAGGGAATGTATATCACCGCGGATCTACTGGCGCAGATGAAACGCAACCCGGATCTGATCTATAAGCTGGCAGAAGAGATGTTGAAGGGGCGGCAGAAAAACGAGAGCCTGCAGAAGGAGCTTCTGGAGGCAAAGCCGAAAGCCGTATACTATGACACCTTCATCAATCCGGAGGACGGCACCAATGTCAGGACGAC
>JAEEIC010000220.1 GCA_016281165.1 Bacillota bacterium
AGATACTCCGGCGAAGAAGCGGGAGAAGCCGCGGCGGCATTCATACTCAAGAGGCTGAGAGAACTCGGCATCGACACCGAAGAGGTAAAGTATCCTCTCTACAGGAGCCTTCCCGTCGACGGCGCCACCGTCAAAGCCTGCGGAAGGACCCTCGATTCCATCGCCTTCGTCTACAGCGCCCCGGCCCGCGGGTTTAAGGGCACTCTCGTTTACGACAAGATGAGCGAGAAGGGCAAGTGCAGCCAGAAGGAAATGGTCGAAAGGGTGAAGCCCTTCAAGGGCAAGGTGGTCCTCACCTACGACGAGAGCTTCGATTTCGCCAGGGCCGCGGCCAAGGCGGGAGCGGTCGCCATAGTCACCATCTGGCACGCCGATCTTCTGCATCACGGGACCCTGGGCGGCGTCTGGGGAGCTCCCGAGCCCGAGCAGCTGCTCACCCGTTATCCTCTGATCCCCTATACTGAGATCGGCAAGAGCGACGGCAAGTGGCTTGCCGAGCAGGCCGGGAAGGGCGAGGTCGAGGTCGAGCTCAACATCGAGATGAAGAACGGCGTCCTCGAAAGCACCATGGCTCTGGGAAACATCAAGGGCAAGAGCGAGCACTACGTGCTGGTCTCGGGCCACTACGATTCCTGGTGGGAGGGCATCACCGACAACGGCGTCGCCAACGTCTTCATGCTGGAGCTCGCGAGGCTCCTCAAGGAGAGGCAGGATAAGCTGGGCCGCTCCGTGAAACTGGCCTGGTGGACGGGCCATTCCGACGGCAGATACGCCGGCTCCACCTACTATTTCGACAACAATTTCGCCGATCTCAAGAAGAACTGTGTCGCCCACCTCAACATGGACATCTGTGGCTGCAAGGGCTCCGACCTCGTGGGCTTCAATACCTCCAGGCTCGAGGGACGTCAGTTCAATTTCGATAACCTCAAGGATTTCAACGATTATCCCGTCATCGAGCCCGTGCCCATGGCCAGATTCGCCGACCAGACCTTCTGGGGCGCCGACGTCCCCTTCACCATCATGCCCAAATATGCCATGAGAGAGGGCGGCTTCTTCTGGTGGCATACCGCCGAAGACACCATCGACAAGATCGACCCGAAGATCGTCATCAGGGACGGCAGGGTCATCGCCAGGCTCACCGCGATCTTCGCCAATGAGAAGACGCTTCCCGCGCGCTTCACCGAGTTCGCCGACTGGATGAAGGAGAAGCTCGAAGAGCTTGAAAAGACGCTCTGCGACGGCTTCGACCTTGAGCCCGTATACGCTCCCCTGGCAGCCCTCAGAGAAGAGCTGGTCAGAGTCGACGAAAAGCTCCGCGGCTGCGAGTGCTCCGACGACATCATCATGAAGATCGGAGGCCCGCTCACCAGGCTGGTGTACACCGCCGAGAGCGCCTACGAGCAGGATCCCGCCGTCGAAGGCGGCCTCTTCCCCGGCATGAACGTGGCCAGAGGCCTCACCAGGGAGAACACTACTCCGGAGTACTTCCTGGCAGCGCAGACCCGTTTCGTCAGGCAGCGCAACAGGTTCGTCGACGTAGCCCTGAGCCTCACCGAGCTCTGCAAAAACATCTGATCAACACCTTTCTTCATTTCCCGTTCTGCCGGGATCTCCGTTTGGCGGTCAGGTACGGAGACAGGCCCTGTCCCTATTGCGAGGCGGGGAAGGGGACTGAAGCAGAACAGGCCGTCATGACAACGAGGGCTCCCTGAAAAGGGGGCCCTTGCGGTCATATTAATGGTAAATGTAAGCGATCGTTTTTATATTGACACGTTTTAATTGCGGGAATATACTTTGAATAAGCGTTTTGAACGTTTCAATCGATTTTTGTTTACATGGGCGTCATGGGAGGCAAACTATGTATCTGGCTGATCTTACATCCGATGATTACGCGGAGGCTCTGAAAAAAGCGGACACCCTGATCATTCCCGTCGGAGCGGTGGAGGCCCACGGTCATCACTGTCCCCTCGGCACGGATATCTTCTGTCCCGACGTCATACTCAGGAGGCTCGACGAGCTGATGGGAGACAGCATCTTCATCGCTCCCGCGGTGCCCTTCGGAGTATGCTACGACCTTTACGCCTATCCCGGAACGGCGACCGTTCCCTCTGACGTCCTGGGCGAATACCTCTTCTACGCGGCCAAGTGCTACGTGGACAGGGGCATAAAGAACATAGTCTTCATGAACGGACACGGCGGCAACACGGCGGCCATCGGGCTGGCGGGCGAGAAGCTGGTCGAGCAGGCCGGCGCCGTGGTGTTCAATATAAGCTGGTGGCTCGACTACAGGGCTGAGATCCTCAGCGTCTGCGAGGGCCAGGGCCACGCGGGCGAGGACGAGACCTCGGTCGCCATGGCCTACTGCGAGGCTCTGGTGCAGATGGACAAGGCCTGCGTCAACTGGAAGAAGCCTCTCTTCCCGGTCAGATATCCCGAAAGGGGCAGGGTGCTCTACGAGAACGCCATCAGCGGCGACGCCACCAAGGCGTCGAAAGAGAAGGGCGACCTCATAGCCGAAAAGATCGCGGCGAAGATCGCGTCCCAGCTCAAGCTGATGAAGCAGGGCATATATTTCGAAGGATAGAGCGATGGAAAAGGTCTTAAGATGCGGAAAGCTCTATACGGCCGGGGATGATCTCGTAAGGCGCGATATGGCCGTCGTCATCGACGGGAACGTCATCAAGGAGATCTGCCCCTGGGACCGCTAC
>JAEEIC010000221.1 GCA_016281165.1 Bacillota bacterium
AACAAGTGCGACATGGTCGACGACGAAGAGCTGCTCGACCTCGTCGAGATGGAAGTCAGAGAGCTCCTCGACTTCTATGAATTCCCCGGAGACGACACCCCCATCATCAGAGGTTCCGCTCTCATGGCTCTGGAAGACCCCAACGGCCCCTGGGCTGACAAGGTAATGGAGCTGATGGCTGAAGTAGACCGCTACATCCCCACTCCGGAGAGACCGCTCGACAAGCCCTTCCTTATGCCTGTTGAGGACGTATTCTCCATCACCGGACGCGGCACCGTCGCTACCGGCCGTGTAGAGAGAGGAGTCGTCAAGGTCGGCGATACCGTCGAGATCGTCGGACTCAAGGACGAGAAGAGAAGCGTCGTAGTCACCGGCGTCGAGATGTTCAGAAAGCTGCTCGATCAGGGCGAAGCCGGCGACAACATCGGCGTTCTGCTCCGCGGCGTTCAGAGGAACGAGATCGAAAGAGGACAGGTCCTCGCCAAGCCCGGCAGCGTACATCCCCACACCAAGTTCAACTCCGAGGTCTACGTACTCAAGCAGTCCGAAGGCGGACGCCACACTCCGTTCTTCAACGGCTACAGACCCCAGTTCTACTTCAGAACTACCGACGTTACCGGTACCGTACATCTGCCCGAAGGCACCGAGATGTGCATGCCCGGCGACAACACCAGAATGAGCATCGAGCTCATCACCCCGATCGCTATGGAGCAGGGACTCCGCTTCGCTATCCGCGAAGGCGGCAGGACCGTCGCTTCCGGCGTCGTCGCTTCCATCATCGAGTAATCGAAGAAGGAACACAGCTTTATAAGCCATCTGAGGCCCCGCTCTTTTCGGAGCGGGGCTTTGTCATAACACAAACATTCACAAAATCGCGGAAGAAATCTGTTTAAGCCCTTGCTTAAAAAAGTCGTATAAGGTATATTATTTTTGCTTGGTTTGACAATTATCAAACGTATTAACGTTCGGTAAAATTTTTTCATGGGATTGTCCTAGGGACAGTCCTCAAAGGAGGATCAATAATGGAAAGACTTAACGAGGAGTCCGTAAAGGTCATCAACGAGATCGTCGCGGCTCACGCGGGCGAGCCCGGTCCTGTGATAGTGATGCTTCACGAGGTCCAGAACAAGATGGGATACATTCCCTACGAAGCGATGGAAGCGATCTCGAAGGCCACCGGGACCAGCGTCGCCGACGTCTTCGGCGTGGTCAATTTCTACGCTCAGTTCACCACCGCCCCCAAGGGCAAGCACGTCATCAACGTATGCCTGGGCACCGCCTGCTACGTAAAGGGCGCTTCCAAGCTGGCTGAGGCCGCCGAAAGAGTCACCGGAGCCAAGGTCAACGGCACCAGCGCCGACGGGCTCTTCTCGCTGGACGCCACCAGATGCCTCGGCGCCTGCGGTCTCGCCCCTGTAGTGGTCATCGACGGCAGGGTCGTCGGCAGCTGCACTCCGCAGAAGGTCGAGAATGAGATCAAAGCCATAATCGAGGCCGAAAAGGCGGGAGCCTGATCACTGAAATGATTGTCAAAGATATTGTCAGCTGCATAGAAGGGGAGCCTTTGCTCATCTGCGATCCGGACCTGCTCGAGAAAGAGTACACGTCCGCTTTTGCCACGGATCTTATGAGCGACGCGCTGGCAATGATCCACAACTCGACCGAGACCATGGTGCTCGTCACCGGTCTTGCCAATGTGCAGTCTCTGAGAACGGCGGAGATGCTCGACATAAAGCTCTTGATCCTCGTCAGGGGCAAGACGCTTCCCGACGACATCCTCGAAGTGGCCAGAGAAAAGGACCTCAATATCATCACGACCGGGCTCACCATGTACTCGGCCTGCGGACGGCTCTATAAGGAAGGCCTTTGCGGCATCTATGGCTAGCATACTGCATAAGGAATACAAGGTCATAAGAGACGATTATATTGGGGCGGGAAAGGTCAGCTCCGACATCAAGAAGACCCTGTCTACCATCGGCGTGGACGCGGGGGTGCTTCGCCGCATCTCCGTCGCCTGCTACGAGTCCGAGATCAACATGATCATCCACGCCTGGGGCGGGGATATCACCATGGACGTCACGGACGACGGGGTCATCAGGCTGGTCTTCGCCGACCCGGGTCCCGGCATCCCCGACATGGCCAAGGCCATGACTCCCGGCTGGTCCACCGCCAGCGACACGGCAAGAGACATGGGCTTCGGCGCGGGCATGGGTCTGCCGAACATCAAGAGGGTGTCCGACGAATTCGACATAAAGACATCGGAGAAAGGGACCACCCTGACTTTGGGGTTCAAAGTTGAGCAATGAAGAAGAAGACCATAGTCAACTACACATTGGAGCGCTGCGTGCGCTGCATGCGCTGCGTCCAGACCTGTCCGACCTCGGCCCTGTCCATGCACGACAACAGGGTCACGGTCAACGACGCCAAGTGTCTGAACTGCGGCAAGTGTTTCCGCGCCTGCCACTCCAAGGGTCTTCTGGCCAAGCGCAGCTCCCTTGATGCCATAAAGGATTATGACTACACGGTATGTCTCATACCGGGAGCGGTGACCTGCTCCTGCAGCTCTCTCGAGGAGGCGCAGGGCATGTTCTACGCCATAAAACAGCTGGGCTTCGACGAGGTCGTCGATATCACCGACGTCGAAGGGCAGCTGTTGCTCGAGACCGAGAAGATGGCCGCCAGCCACGACAGGCAGGCCGTCATCTCCTCAGACTGCCCGGTGGTGAACAGGATGATACAGGAGCGTTACCCGATGCTCGTGGATCATCTGGCCCCGCTGGAATACGCCAGCGAGGTCGCGGCCGCCGAGGTCAGGAAGAGGCTCGCCGGCAAGGGGAACGTAGGCATCTTCTACTTCTGCGAATGCGAGGCCAAGCTCATGCTGGCCAAGCACCCTTACGACAATCCCGAGTATGAGGTGGACCACGCTCTCGCTCCCGTCGATCTCTTCCCGATGATAAGGGACAAGCTCGACAAGGGAAAGATAGACGTCACCTTCTGCCTTGAGGGCCTTCAGGCCGGGAAT
>JAEEIC010000222.1 GCA_016281165.1 Bacillota bacterium
AGGAGAAGCCGATGTGCTTTACGAGGCCCTGCTCCTTCTTTTGGGCGAGCCAGGTGAAGCAGTCGAAGCCGTCGTATTTCACGAGCTTGTTCCTGTCGACGCCGTGCAGGAGATAATAATCGAAATAGCCGGCGCCGGTCTTCTCGAGCTGCTCGTAAAAGATGCGGTCGCGGTCCTCGGGACCGTTGAGATAAGCGGCGTGAAGCTTGGTCGCCAGGGTGAAGCTCTCCCTGGGATAGCGGCTGACCAGGGCCTCTTTGGCGATGTTCTCGCTCTTGAAGGCGCAGTACATCCAGGCGGTGTCGAAGTAGGTGAAGCCCTTCTCCATGAAGAGGTCGACCATCTTCTTGACCTGCCCGACGTCTATGGCGCCGGGGTCGCTGCTGTCGGTCCTGGGGAGCCTCATGAGGCCGAAGCCCAGCTTTTTCTCGGGTCTGAACTGCATTGTGGGATCCTCCTTGTTTGTTTATATCATGATCGTTTTATCGTGAAAGGCCGCCTGCCGCGGCTTTACTTATCTTTTTCTGAAGAGCCCGATGATCTGCGGGAGATATATGACCAGCCACACCGCCCAAAGCATCAGGGGAAGGCCGATCTGGTAGCCGGGATTTCCCAGCAGCTCTTCGAACATGACCAGGGGCGAACCGGGCGAGGGCCAGTTGAGGAAGAAGAAATTCTGGTCCAGGGCCTTGTCGATGATGTATATGGGGACGCACATGAGAAGGCCGATGCCGAAGCATTTGGGAAGCTTTTTTATATCGGGCCTGAATTCCCCTCCCGCCAGCAGCATCAGAGGATAGGCGGTCAGCAGGCCATGGATGACGAAGCTTCGGACCGCGAAGAAGTTCCAGGGCGGCAGGACCACCCAGTCCGAAAAGGCGAGAGCGGCGAGGGCTCCGGGCATGAAGAGGCAGTAGACCAGCTCCTTGAGCAGCGGAGAAGGCCTTAAGGCGCAGGCGAACTCGGCGAAGATCGCGAGGCCGCAGAGATCGAGCGGCAGGTAGTTGAGGGCGTACTGTCCCGTCGCGATGAGGACTATATCGCCTATGATCTGATAGGCCAGGGTCACGCTCGTAAGGGCGATGCAGAGCCTTCTTCTGCGCTCCGCGCTCACCCTCCCGCTGACTACGCAGAGCGCGGCGACGCAGGCCGCGATCGCTCCCAGCCAGAGCAGATGCTCCCTTCCGTAGAGCGCAAAGCCCATGCCCTGCGGTATGTTTTCACTTGTCATCCAGAACGGGGACATCAAAAGAACCTTTGCTTTCAAGATCTTGCAAAGAGAGGGAGCATGACGGCGCACGCTCCCCCCCCTGGTTTTAAGACTTTAGGCGGTATTACTTGAAGTATCTCTCGAGCAGGCCCTTGAGAGCCTTGCCGTGTCTGGCTTCGTCTCTTGCCATCTCGTGGACGGTGTCGTGGATGGCGTCGAGACCCAGCTCCTTGGCCTTCTTGGCCAGAGCGGTCTTGCCGGCGGTGGCGCCGTTCTCGGCTTCCACTCTCATCTGCAGGTTCTTCTTGGTGGAGTCGGTGACGACCTCGCCGAGGAGCTCCGCGAACTTGGCGGCGTGCTCGGCCTCTTCGTAAGCGGCCTTCTCCCAGTAGAGACCTACCTCGGGATAACCTTCCCTGAAGGCAACTCTGGCCATGGCCAGATACATACCGACCTCGCTGCACTCGCCGGTGAAGTTGTCCCTCAGGCCCTGTACGATCTCGGGATCGACGCCCTTGGCGACGCCTACGACGTGCTCGGCGGCCCAGGTCAGCTCGCCCTCTTCCATCTTATTGAACTTTTCTGCGGGGACCTTGCACTGAGGGCACCTTTCGGGGGGCTGATCTCCCTCATGAACATAACCGCATACTGAGCATACCCATTTCATAATCGTTTCCTCCTTCATGATATAAAAATCTTGCGATGAATATCCACTTTTTTATTATACAAAAGCAGCGGGCCTTTTGCAAGATGTAAACGCAAAAGCCCGCTGGCTTCATTTAAATTATATCAAATGATACAGCGTCATAAGATACGCTCATCAGGCCCCCTGCTTCGCGGCTGTGCCGCCGGGGAGATTGCCCTTGAGCTTGAGGAACCTCCACTTGCCGGTGTTGTAGTGGCCGATGATCATGGCGGTCCTCAGCAGCTGGTCGGATACGAGAGCGACCCAGGCGCCCCAGAGCCCGAAGTGCAGGTAGTTGATGAAGAGTATGCCCAGGCTGGTCCTGACGATCAGGACGGTGATCATGATCGTAAAGGCCGAGAACTTGGTGTCGCCGGCGCCTCTCAGACCGCCGTTGGTGATGAACTGCTGGTTCTGGAAGGGCTGCATGAAGGCGACGAACATGAGTATCTGCTTGCCGAGCCTGATGACCTCGGGAGTCTCGTTGTAGAGAGCCACCACGTGGCCGCCGAAGAAGAAGAACAGCGTAGCCAGCACCACCGCGAAGGCGAGGCCCAGATGGCGCGTATGGCGCACGTAGACGTCGGCCATGTCCACCCTGCCCTTGCCGAGGCTCTGCCCGACGAGGGTCGTCGAAGCGTTGGAGAAGGCCTGCCCGGACATGAAGCTGAGGGCCTGGATGTTCATGCAGATCTGGTGGGTGGCGTAGGCGATGTCGCCCAGGCCAGCGACGGTCCTGGTGAAGATCATCACTCCCGCCCTCATGAACAGCTGCTCGACCATGCTGGGAAGCCCGATGTTGATGATATTGCGCTGGATGTCTTTGTCGAAGGTGAATTTATCCTTGAGGTTCAGGTAGACGTAGCGGGTCCTGCTGAGCATGAGGCCCATGGCGATGCAGGTGGCCGTGGTCTGGCCGATGACGGTGGCCAGGGACGCTCCGGTGACTTCCAGGCGGGGGAAGCCGAACTTGCCGTAGATCAGCAGATAGTTGAATATCACGTTGACCACGTTGGCCGTGGTGTTGTAGAAGAGCGGCATCTTGGTATCGCCGCAGCCCCTTAAGCTGGCCGTGCAGGTGAAGGTCATGCAGAGGGGTATCACACCGTACATCTGGATCCGGAAATACTCGGTCGCGTACTGTATCGTGGTCTCCGATATGCCCTTGCCGGCGAGCAGCCTGATGAAGGGCTCGGCGACGTACGTTCCCGCGAACATGACGATGGTGGCGAGGACTATATTGATCATGAGCGACTGCCTGTAGACCTGGTTGGCCATCTTCTGGTCGCCCTGGCCTCTGAAGCGGGCCACCATGGCGGTGGAGCCCACGTTGAGGGCCATGACCAGGGTCATCAGCAGCATCTTGGGCTGCATCGAAAGGCCTACGGCGGAGAGAGCCTGGACTCCCAGCTCCCCGGGCAGTCTTCCGACCATGATCTGGTCGGCCATGCTCGTCAGCTGCGTGAGTATGAGCTCGAAGAGCGACGGCAGCGCGATGGTGACTATGTCTTTGTAGAGCTCCGAATGGCTGACCCCTGCGGGGACGGCCGACTTTTTGAATTTCTCGTCCGGACTGGGCCAGTCCTCGGGCTTCCCGAAGGGGAGCTCGTCGAGGGTCGTCCTGACCATCTTGACCCTTTTTTCCTGCTTGTTCTCGTTTTCCATAAAGCCTCGATCCCTTTTTTACGGCTGTTCTCTAATAAGCTTAAATATTATACCAGATAAATCCCATTTTGTGAGCCCGTACTAACGAAATAATTGTCTGTAATACCGACATTTTGTGTATCGGATAAGACTCCGGGCCGTAAGGCAGGGGAGCCGGCCGCGGCGATGGCCTCCAGATGGCATAAAAAGCTTGAATCTTCAAGGCCCCGGGGATATAATAATTGACCGGTCCGGTCAGGACCGGCGCGTATCGAAAACAGGGGATAAAAATGAGCGGCATAAAGACGAGAGCGAAAAACGGCGTTAAAAAGATGGACAGCGGCCTGCGGGCCTGGGCGAAGGCCCATACGAACAGGTTCCAGCTCAGCTTCCTTGTCCTTCTGTGTCTTTGGCTCGAGCTCTCGCTGCACATCTGCGACCGCGGCCCCGTACGCTATCTCATCGTCTACGGCTTCTTCGCCGCTTCCCTGGGCTGCTTCCTGGCCTCCTTCTCCGCCCTTTTCAAGGCGAAGGGAAGGCTCATATATACCCGCGCCGTCTCCTCGCTCGTGACTCTCGTCTACCTGGTCGAATATGTCGCAAAGTCTATACTTCAGACCTACTATCCGGCCTCCATACTCGATACCGCGGCCGGCAACAAGCTCTACCAGTTCATCGGAGCGATCCTTAAGGCGATCGCGCTCCACATCCCCCAGATCATCTTCATCGCCCTGCCGCTGATCTTTCTGCTTGTTTACGGTAAATATATTTATGTCGAGGAAGCCTCCGCGGCCGGGGAAAAGGACGGGGAGGAGCCGAAGAAGAGCAGGACCGCGAAAAAGAAGAGCGGAAAGAAACGCGCGAGAGCCTTCTGTCTGCTGCTGGCGGCCTTTATCGCCCTGCATCTGGCGGGCCTCGCGAGCCTTAAGCTGCCCTGGAAGGGCGACATGGTCCCCGGCGATCTTTACCGCATGGATATCAACTACAACGAGCAGGTGCAGCAGCTGGGCCTTTTCACCATGATAAGGCTCGACATCAAGCACATGTTCGTTCCCGCCGACTACGGCCGGGATTTCGACCCCTCGCTGCTGGCGGCGGAGCCCGAGCCTGAGCCCGAGCCCGCGCGGGAGCCTTCTGCCGAGCTCAATCCCAAGTTCGACGAGCCTAAAGCGGAGGAGCCTCCCGAGCCCGCCGAGCCTGTCATCGAACCTCCTCAGGAGCCCGAGCCCGACCCAGTCGACCGTTCCCCCAACGTGATGGACCTCGACCTTGAGGGGCTTTCCGCCTCCACCAAGAGCAAGGACGTCAAGTGGCTCTGCGACTATTTCGGCGCCGTCGAGCCCACGAACAAGAACGAATATACGGGCATGTTCAAGGGCTACAACGTGGTCTTCTTCACCGTCGAGGCCTTCGACGCCTGCGCTGTCAGCGAGAAATATACTCCGACCCTCTACAAGATGATGAACGAGGGCTTCGTCTTCAACAATTTCTACTCTGCCCTGCACTTCACCAGCACCTCCAACGGCGAGTGCCAGAACATGCTGGGCCTCTACCCCAAGAACGGCAAGCCCATCACCATGGTGAGGACCGGCAGGCTGAAGACCGCCCTGCCCTTCACCCTCGCCCACCAGCTGGCCCCGCTGGGCTACGTCAACTGGGGCTACCACAACAACTGGGATCTCTACGAGAGGTCCAGCTCCCACCCCAACATGGGCTACAAGTGGTGCTTCTGCTCCCGGGGCCTCAACTTCGAAAAGACGGCCTCCGGCGATCTTAAATGGCCGCAGCAGGATACCTTCATGATCGAAGACTCCGTCGACGACTACCTCTACGGCGAGGAGCCCTTCAACGTCTATTACCTGACCGTCTCCGGCCACACTCCCTACTCCTGGAACTGGGTCTCCAGCAAGTACAGGGATGAGCTGGCCGACTGCGAGTATTCCGAGACGACCAAGGCCTATATCGCCTCCGTCATGGAGTTCGACCGGGCTATGCAGATACTGCTGGACAAGCTCGAAGAGGCCGGAAAGCTTGAGAATACGCTGATCGTGGCCGCTCCCGACCACATCCCCTACACCGACGTCGACACCATCGAGGAGCTGATGGGAAGAGAGCTGGGCACCTCGGCCGCCGCCCAGGCGATAAACGAGCAGGCCCTGGATCTGGACGTCTACCGCAACGGCCTCATCATCTGGAGCGCCTCCATGAAGGAGCCCGTCACTGTCGACAAGGTCTGCTGCCAGGTGGACATACTGCCTACCGTCTCGAATCTGCTGGGCCTTGAGTACGATTCCAGGCTCCTCTCCGGCACCGACATATTATCCGACTCCGAAGGCATGGTTGTATTCTCCTCCCGCTGCTGGCGCACCGACAAGGGCCTGTACGACCGCTTCAAGCAGGAGTTCACCCCCGCCGAGGGCGTGGAGATGAGCCCCGAAGAGACCGAAGAATACGTCGAGAGGACCAAGGCCCTCGCCGGATACCGCCTCGACTGCACCAACAGGATAGTCGAGAACGATTTCTACAAATTACTGTTCCCGGGAGAATGATCCCGGCCCGAGACCCGTCGATCAAAAATAATAGCGGCGGATTGCTCTGCTCCGCCGCGTTTTTTATGGTCTTTCGCCGTCCCACTCCAGGGTCCCCTCTCCGGTCCGGGTCACCGCGTACCCCTGCGAAACGACGCCGTCGATCAATCTCTGCATCTCCTCCGTGAAGGCCGCCCCGCGCGAGAGCATCTGGGCGATATCGTGGACTATCTCCCTGGCGGCGTACGCCGGCAGCTTCTCATACGCGTCGTATGCCATCCTCAGCCTCTGTAATGCCTGACCGTTATCCCCCGCCTCGGCGTAGAAATGATAGGCGGCGAGCATGTGCGCCTCCCTGATCCCCGCGTTCGAGGCGCTGACGATGAACATGTAATAATCCTTGAGGTCCCCCGCCAAAACGCCGCGCTCGTGATACGACCTCTGGATCTCGGGCCAGAGATGCCTGTCTTCGCTTTCGAGTATCCTCTTTATATCAGCGTCTATCTCCCGCTGCTTTTTGATCAGATCGATCCTCTCCTGATCGATGAGCTCCGCGAGCCGCCCGATCCGGATGAGGCAGCTTTCGCCCCGCTCCTTAAGCTCCGCCTCCCCTGCCGGCAGCCTCCTGATGGCGAGCTTTACGGACCTTCTCATATCCAAAAGCAGGCACAGGGCGTCAAGATACGCTCCTTCTGCGTCTTCATCCGCGCCGGAAAGCTCCGTAAGGTCCGGGTCTTCGCCCGGCTCATCCAAAGAATTTGAAACGCCGGCGCCCGCCTTCAGCGCGGAGGGCTTTAAAAGATCACGGCAGACCTCATCCCTTAGACTGAGTATCTCTGCCAGACGGTCCTTGATATCCATGTAAGACTCCTTTGCTTTCAGGATCGGTCTTCGGTCCCGAAACTGCTTTCGCATCGCTGCGCTCTTTAGTATAATAAAGCAAAAGACGCGATGATTTCAAGCGGAGGCCGGATCATGGACAAAAGGAGCATCAAAAGCGCGCTGAGGCGTATATACAAAGGACTGCGGGACAACGTAACGGAGATCCCGAGCGAAGGGATCAGCGTGCCGGTATTCGAGGAGCCCCTCATCGGCTTCGCGGCGGCGGACGACCCCTTCTGGGAAAAGTACAGGGCTATCGAGGCCATCGGGCCGGAATGGATGTCCCCCCGCGAATGGATGGAGGGCGCGAAGACGGTCATTTCGATATTCTACCCCTTCAGCGAGGAGATAAGGAGCAGAGCGAGGGTCTGCCCGGACGAGACCTGCGAGGCCTGGAATCTCGGCCTCGAGGCCGCCAACGGCTACCTCGTGAAGGAGATACAGACCGCCCTGGCGGACGAGCTCAGAGCCGCGGGAACGGAGGTCGTCATGCCCTCTTACGATCCCCGGATGAAGGTCGTGAACATCCCCGTCGTCAGCGGCGGCAGGGACGATCTTCACTACATACCGGCCTGGTCGGAACGTCACGCCGCCTTCATCGCCGGCCTGGGGACCTTCGGCATCCACCGCCACCTGATCTCCGAAAAGGGCTGCGCAGGCAGATACGGCAGCCTGATCGTCGACCTCAGGCTCAGGCCCGACCCCAGAGGATACACCGATCTCTACGGATACTGTGTCCACTGCGGAGCCTGTATTAAGCGCTGCCCAGTGAACGCCATCAGCGACGAGTATCTGCGGAACCTCAAGCTCTGCTCGGGCCGCTCCGGCTACATCAGGCAGACCTACGGCTCCGGCAGCTGCGGAAAATGCCTGACAGGCATCCCCTGCGAGCATGGTATCCCGGCGAAAAAGCATTAAAAGACCTTAAAATCAAACAGTAAAAACGCCGCGTCCGAAACAGTTCGGACGCGGCATCGTGTTTTTTATACGCGCTATGCTGTATCAGTCATCCGGGATCGTGAAGGACTCCGAGTACGCCCACTGACCGGTGAACTCATCGAAGATCGCAAAGCGGTAAATGCCTGAGCCGCACTGGGTCTTTATCGTTCTGACTCTCACAATGTCATTAGAACCTTTTACCCGGCCGGGGATCACTACTTCAGGTTTCGCCACGTGATTTCCGAGGGAATCATATTCCATAGCGCCGCCCATGATCACTTCCTCGACCCATGTACCGACATATTTCTGGAGATGGACCACGTTCTCCCCGAGACCTCCGGCGAAACGGCAGCCCACTTCCTGGGCCGCGTTTGCTGTCCAGACCGGCTGCTCCGTCACTCTCAGCTGCTCGTAAACGAAGACCGGCGTCGTGCAGCACACGTAGCCGTCGGCGTCCGTTACCCGGCAGCGGTAAGTCCCGGGCAAGCCGGTGGTCAGGGCAGCGTCTGTCGCGCCTTCAACGTCGGAGAACTTGCCGTGATCGATCCTGTCCTCGTGGATCCATAGTATATCCGGACTGTTTTGGACGCGCTTTGCATCGACCAGGACCCTCGTGAACTCTGTATCCGCCTTTTCCCATTGGTAGGTGAAGGGAGCCTTTCCGGGCGGGACAGTCGTAAAGCTCAGCGTCGCGCTGCCTCCGGTCGGAATAACGGCCTCCTCAGGCTGCTCGCCTATGAAGTAACGGAACTCATCGCCCCTTATGGTCTCCTCCTCGATCCCGCCGTAAGAGGGGCTCGCCTCGAAACGGACCTCCGCGTGATAGGTGCCCGGCCCAAGGCTGCTGATATCCAGATATCTTTGCGAAGCATCCTTAGACGGGTCTAAGTTTTCGTTCCTCGTTCCCGGGATCTCGACGCCGTCCTTGTAGAAGAAAACGGAGTAGGATTCCCCCCTGCAGCAGACGCGCCAGCGGACCCATTCTTCCACGTCGTCGGGTTCTCCGGCGATGTAGTCATCGTACCGGCGGTAACGGAGGTTCATCTCCTCCGGTCCCGTCACTGTGTTCCGGTACACCGCTATCAACTCCGCCTCATCCGACTGGACGCTCTGCCCGTAGCTGTCCGTCACGACGCAGAAAAACGTCGCGCCATACGGACTCGTCCAATCTGCGGTGAGATCCGTGTCGGGGGCGCCTTCATACATCACGCCGGGGTGGTAGTGGTGGAACTGGTGGTGGGAGGTCCCGTCTTCATCCTGAAGGGTGAGCTTGCTCAGGTCCAGCGTGGGGGACGCATAGTCCGGTGTGTCCTCAAAGCTCAGAGGGAACGGGTCGTCGTCCATCCTGCATTTATATGCTCCGATCTCTCCTGTGAGGTAGTCGTCATGATAGGCGTGGGCAATGGCATACCACTGATAAGTATAGGGTTGATGCCCGCCCGTAGCTTCAACGTTCAGGGTCATATCCTGACCCGGGACCCCTTGCACTATTACCGCGTCCGCGGGATGCTTTGCGATCGCGAGCGGAGGGGCAGCGTCGAAAGTCACCGCCATCACGTCGGAGCTGACGCTGGCCCCCGCCGCGTCGGTAACAGTGCATGCATAATTGCCCGAAATATCGACAGTCAGGATCTGCTCCTGCGTGCCCTCTATGGGCTTGCCGCCGACCGACCACTGATAGCTGTAAGGCGCTTTGCCCCGGTAAGGCACCACTGTCAGAGGCAGGCTCCGGACAAAGTAGTTCAGTTCCCCTCCGGTAGTCTGGTATATGAGCTCCAGGTCGCTGGGGCTCTCCTCTGCCGCCGTTCCGGGCGCTTCAGGCTCCGGCTCCGACATTCCGGGGACTTCCGGCGTTCCTGGAACTTCCGGCTCCGGAGTTCCGGGCACTTCAGGCTCCGGCGCGGGACCGAGGGTCACCTCGACCCTGGCGCTCTCATCCATCATGCGGGTAAGTATTGCCGAGATCTCGGATCTCTTTATCTGATCGTCGGGCTTGAAGCTGTGATCCGCGCCCTTTCCGTCCAGGATGCCGGCTCTGTAGAGCCTGTAGATCTGGGCCGCCTGGGGATGCGACATGGCGACGTCCGGGATATAGCCGTCCGCGACGCTGTTCTTGTCCGCCAGAGCGGAGGAAGGCAGTCCGTTCACGACTCTCTCCGCCACGTCGGCTCCGGC